>NZ_JBXVPZ010000188.1:0-17899 GCF_057961495.1 Streptomyces sp. P5F9
CTCCCGTACCGTCCACCCCGCGTTGACCGCGTAGAGGGAGATCGGCGGGCCGCCCACCCCCGCCGCCGCGTTCATGAAACCGCCCGCCGCGCCCGCCGCGACGGCACCGCGAGTGCCCCGAAGTGCCGGCACCCGGGCGCCCTTCATCACCAGCAGGACAGCCACCGTCACCAACCCGCCCATCACCAACAGGAGGACGGGCGGCGGCAGTTGGCGGGTCATCCACGCCCCCGCCGGTACCGTGCACACCGCCGCCACGCACAGCGGCACCATCGCGCGCGCCCGGACCTGCCGCCAACCACCCGCCAGGCCTACGACGCTGATCGCGCCGGCGGCGCAGTTGGCGAGGACGACGCCCTGCGTCGGGCCGAGGAGGAGTACGAGGGCCGGTACGGCCACCAGGGCGAAGCCCATGCCCGTCAGCCACTGCACGGAGGAGCCGAGCAGGACGATCGCGGCCAGCAGTATGTCCCCCGTCATGGAGCAACATCATTCCCGCTCAGGGTGTAGCCCGCTACACCCCCACTTCGGGACTGTGCTCCCTCGTCGCGGACCTGCGGAAACGGGATCGTTGAACTCGTCAGCCGGTGAACGAGCCACCGGCCCCGAGATCCCAAGGATGCCCGTCATGAAGAACTTCCTCTCCTCCAAGCCCGTCCTCTGGTTCCTCTTCCTCTTCAATCTGGCCGTCGCCGCGGTCGCACCCTTCGTGGTCGACGGAACGCAGGGCGTGATGACCGCCGTCGGGATGGGTGTCGTGTCGCTGGGAGCCGGGGTCAGTCTCGTCCGGGACCGTGGTCAGTCGGCCACAGCGCGTTAATTGGGGCAGCCCTTCCTCGCCCCTGTACGTCCGCTGCACGGGCGCTAACCGGCCGAAAGCGAGGCTGGAGTCATCCCAAAAGGCACCAGTACCACTGGAGTTGAGATGACCCGCCGGTCCATGAGCAAGCGTGCAGCCGCCGTCACCGTCACCGTAACCAGCGTCCTGGCCCTCGGCACCCTCGGCACCGTCGCCGCGACCGCCGGGCCCCAGCACGACGCCAAGCCTTCCAAGAAGCGGATAGCCGCCCTCTTCGACGGCTGGAACGCCGCGCTCCAGACCGGTGACCCGAAGAAGGTCGCGAACCGGTACGCGCCGGACGCCGTGCTGCTGCCCACCGTCTCCAACGAGATCCGCACCGACCGCGCCGAGATCGTCGACTACTTCGAGCACTTCCTGCCGAACAAGCCGGTCGCGAAGAAGGTCGAGACGTACATCAACGTCCTCGACAGCGACTCGGCCATCGACGCGGGCGCCTACGACATCACGCTCACCGACCCGAAGACCGGCAAGAAGCGTGTGGTGGAGGCCCGTTACACCTACGAGTACGAGAAGCGCGGCGGCAAGTGGCTGATCGTCAACCACCACTCCTCGGTGATGCCCGAAGGGTGATGGCGACCAGCAGTCCTCCTCCGGATGCGTCCCGCAGAGCCACCGTTCCGCCGTCGTCCGTCACCAACTGGCGTACGACGGCGAGGCCCAGGCCCGAACCGGAGCGCCCGGTGAGGCCCAGGCCGCGCCAGAAGCGGTCGAAGGCGCGGGACTTGTCCGCGTCGGACATGCCGGGGCCCTCGTCCGTCACCGTCAACTCGACCTCGTCGCCCCGGAGTTCGGAGCCTACGGTGATCGTCGCGCCGTCCGGTGACACCTCCAGGGCGTTCGACAGCACGTTGTCCAGGACCTGTTCGAGATGACCGGGACTGGCCAGCACGAGTGGCCGGCCGTCGACGACACTCCCCCCGAGCGCGATGTCGACTCCGCGCTCGTCGGCGGCCGGTCTCCACACCGAGAGGCGTTCGGCGACGATCTCCCTCAGCTGGAGGGGCTCCGCCGCCGTCACCTTCGCCTCGGCCCGCGCCAGCACCAGCAGGCCGTTGACCAGGCGGCTCATCCGGACCACCTCCGCGGTCGCCTGCTCCACGTCCTCCCGTACGAAGTCGTCGTCCACGCCGTCCGCGATGTTGTCCAGCGAGAGCCGCAACGCCGTGAGCGGGGTGCGGAGTTGGTGGGAGGCGTCGGCCACGAAGATCCGCTGCGAGGCGATGAGGGTGTCGAGGCGTTCGCCCGCCTGGTTCAACGTCCTGGCCAGCGTCTGCGTCTCGTGCGGGCCCGTCACCGGGGAGCGGGCGGTCAGGTCGCCGTCGCTGAACTTGCTCGCCATGTCGTTGAGTTGGCGTAGGGGGCGGGTCAGGCGGCGGGCGACCAGAGCGCCCAGTCCCGCCGCCACCGCCAGGACGGCGAGGGCGAGGATCGCGCGGAAGCCCCAGATCTGCACCAGGCGCCGGGTCAGGTCGGAGGTCGGGTACGTGATGCGGACGGCGCCGACCGTCCGGCCGTCGCGCTTCGCCGGTGCCGTGACCTCCAGCTTCCCGTCGCCCCAGTGCGCCGCGGTCTTCGCGCGCGAGGCCGGCAGCACCTCGGCCGTGCCGGGGGTCTCCTGCGCGTACGCCACGACCATGCGGTCCAGCGCGGCGCGCGAGGCGGCGTCGCCGCTCAGCAGGAGGGCCATCGTCTTCGCCTCGCGCTCCACGGACTGCTCGGTGTCACCGCGGAGTTGGGCGGTCAGCGTGAAGGCGACGGGCACGGTGAACGCGGTCAGCGCCACGGCCACCAGGAGGACGTAGCTGACGATGAGCTGCCGGATCATGACGCCGGCGATCCGTCGCCGGAGGAGGTGATCTCCAGGCGGAAGCCCACGCCCCGTACCGCCTCGATCGTGATCGCGCCCGCCAACTTCCGCCGTAGCGCCGCCACATGGACGTCGAGCGTCTTCGTCGGGCCGAACCAGTTCGCGTCCCAGACCGCTTCCATGATCTGCTCGCGCGACATCAGCGCGCCGGGCTCCTCGGTGAGGAACGACAGCAGGTCGTACTCCTTGGGGGCGAGTGGGATCTCCTCGCCGTCGAGGCGGACGCGGGCCGCCTTGCGGTCGATGGTGAGGCGGGTGCCGTACTCGTCCGGGCCCGCGGCCTCCGCGGCGGCGCGGGGCTGGGCGCGGCGCATCACCGCCCTTATGCGCGCGATGACCTCCCGTACCCCGAACGGTTTCGAGACGTAGTCGTCCGCGCCCAGCTCCAGGCCGACCACCCGGTCCGTCTCGTCGCTGCGCGCGCTGATCACGATGATCGGGACGTCGCCGCGGGCGCGCAGCGTCCTGCACACGTCGAGGCCGTCGGTGTCGGGCAGGCCGAGGTCGAGCAGGACGACGTCGTAGGGGGCGGAGTGGGCCAGGGCGGCGGCGCCCGTGGTGACCCAGTCGACCTCGAAGCCGTAGCGGATCAGTCCGCGTCGCAGGGACTCGGCGACCGGCTCATCGTCTTCCACCAGAAGTACGCGCACACGGCGCACCTTAATGCTTGAAACTTAATTCACAGGCGTCACCTGTGACCCTTGGCACTTTTCCGGCACCCCTTGAGTGGGCATGCGCTGACCTGGGCGTCCGAATCTCACCATGCGATACCTGGGAAGGGAATTTCGGGCGCTCGTTAAACTGAGCCGACACACCAGGACTGAGCGAGGAGCGCACGTGGGCCTTGTCGTGCAGAAGTACGGAGGCTCCTCCGTAGCCGATGCCGAGGGCATCAAGCGCGTCGCCAAGCGAATCGTCGAAGCGAAGAAGAACGGCCACCAAGTGGTCGTCGTCGTTTCCGCGATGGGCGACACGACGGACGAGCTGATCGATCTCGCCGAGCAGGTATCTCCGATGCCCGCCGGGCGTGAGTTCGACATGCTGCTGACCGCCGGAGAGCGGATCTCCATGGCGCTGCTGGCCATGGCGATCAAAAACCTGGGCCACGAGGCCCAGTCGTTCACGGGCAGCCAGGCAGGCGTCATCACCGACTCGGTCCACAACAAAGCGCGGATCATCGACGTCACGCCCGGTCGGATCCGTACGGCGTTGGACGAGGGCAACATCGCCATCGTCGCCGGGTTCCAGGGTGTGAGCCAGGACAAGAAGGACATCACCACGCTGGGGCGGGGTGGCAGCGACACCACCGCCGTGGCGCTGGCCGCCGCGCTCGACGCCGAGGTGTGCGAGATCTACACCGACGTCGACGGTGTGTTCACCGCCGACCCGCGTGTGGTGCCGAAGGCGAAGAAGATCGACTGGATCGTCTTCGAGGACATGCTGGAGCTCGCCGCCTCCGGCTCCAAGGTGCTGCTCCACCGCTGTGTGGAGTACGCCCGCCGATACAACATCCCGATCCATGTGCGGTCCAGCTTCAGCGGACTTCAGGGCACGTGGGTCAGCAGTGAGCCGATTGGGGACCAGAAGGTGGAGCAGGCCATCATCTCCGGTGTCGCGCACGACACCTCCGAGGCCAAGATCACGGTCGTCGGCGTGCCCGACAAGCCGGGCGAGGCCGCGGTGATCTTCCGGACGATCTCCGACGCCCAGGTCAACATCGACATGATCGTGCAGAACGTGTCGGCGGCCTCGACGGGCCTCACGGACATCTCCTTCACCCTCCCCAAGGCGGAGGGCCGCAAGGCCATCGACGCCCTGGAGAAGAACAAGCACGGCATCGGCTTCGAGTCGCTGCGCTACGACGACCAGATCGGGAAGATCTCGCTGGTGGGCGCCGGGATGAAGACGAACCCGGGCGTCACCGCCGACTTCTTCACCGCCCTGTCCGACGCGGGCGTCAACATCGAGCTGATCTCGACCTCCGAGATCCGTATCTCGGTGGTCACCCGCGCCGACGACGTCAACGAGGCCGTCCGCGCCGTGCACACGGCGTTCGGCCTCGACTCCGACAGCGACGAAGCCGTCGTCTACGGAGGCACCGGCCGCTGATGGCCACAACCGGAGCGACCGTGCGTCCGACGCTCGCCGTGGTCGGCGCGACCGGGGCCGTCGGCACGGTCATGCTCCAGATCCTGTCCCAGCACGCGGACATCTGGGGCGAGATCCGCCTGATCGCCTCCCCTCGCTCGGCCGGCCGCAAGCTGGCCGTGCGCGGGGAGCAGGTCGAGGTGGTGGCCCTGACGGAGGAGGCCTTCGACGGCGTCGACGTCGCGATGTTCGACGTCCCCGACGAGGTCTCCGCCCAGTGGGCGCCGGTCGCCGCCGCCAAGGGCGTGGTCGTCGTCGACAATTCGGGCGCCTTCCGGATGGACCCGGAGGTGCCCCTGGTGGTCCCCGAGGTCAACCCGCACAAGGTGCGGCACCGCCCGCGCGGGATCATCGCCAACCCGAACTGCACGACCCTGTCGATGATCGTCGCCGTGGGCGCGCTGCACGCCGAGTTCGGGCTGCGCGAGCTGGTGGTGTCGTCGTACCAGGCGGTGAGCGGCGCCGGGCGGGCCGGGGTGGACACCCTGCGCCAGCAGCTGTCCCTCGTGGCCGGTACGGACCTGGGCACCAAGCCCGGTGACGTACGGCGGGCCGTCGGGGACAACACCGGGCCGTTCCCGGAGCCGGTCGCGCTGAACGTCGTACCGTGGGCCGGGTCCCTGCGGGAGGACGGCTGGTCCTCGGAGGAGATGAAGGTGCGGGACGAGTCCCGCAAGATCCTCGGGCTGCCCGCGCTGCCGGTCGCCGTGACGTGCGTGCGCGTCCCGGTGGTCACCACGCACTCCCTCACCGTCCACGCCCGCTTCCAGGGCGAGGTCACCGTCGACGGGGCGCGCGAGATCCTCGCCACGGCCCCGGGGGTCGTCCTCTTCGACAATCCGGCCGCCGGGGAGTTCCCCACGCCCGCCGACGTGGTGGGCACCGACCCGACGTGGGTGGGGCGCTTGCGGCGGGCGCTGGACGATCCGACGGCGCTCGAACTGTTCGTCTGCGGCGACAACTTGCGCAAGGGAGCCGCCCTCAATACCGCGCAGATCGCCGAGCTGGTGGCGCGCGAACTGGCCTGAGTGCGGGCCCCACCTACTCAGCCCGGCCGTAAATCCGCTGGCCAGTGGCGCACGGGTTTGTAGGATCAGTGCGCGCGATGTGGCCGGATTAATGGTTGAGACCCCTTGAATCCAGCCACCTTCGCATCCGAAGATTTCACTCCCCGCTTCCCGCAACCGCGCGGCGAGCGGGGAGCGTCTTTGCGAACGCCCTTCAGGTGGGCGCGTGGTGATGCGGTAAGGGACGTGGGGACGTCCCGGACTTTTCGTGACACAGGGGAAGAGCGGGTAGGCATGAGGGTGTTCGACGCACTGCCGGTTGTGCTGCCTGACACCAGACAGGTGGGTGATGACACCGGAGCGGTGGGCGGTGCCGGAAGGCGAGCGGGCGGACTGTCTGTTTCGTCTGACGTAAATGTGACGGCCGACGCGTACAACCCCCAAGGGGGGAAGCGTGTCCAACTGGCGTGGCTCAGGTACTCGACTTCACTGCGGCACGCGGCACGGCCCTACGGCCTCCGCGTGGATCCCGTGCGCCCGGCGGCATGCCGGTGATCGCGCCGATGCCCGCAGCGCGGCCCGCCCGCATCCCGAACCAGCGCGACGGTGTCGACGACGCCGTCGCGGCCGGAACGACGGTCGACCATCTCACCGAGACCTACCGGGCGCACTACCGCTCGCTGCTCGGCCTGGCCGCACTCCTCCTCGACGACACGGCCTCCTGCGAGGACGTCGTCCAGGAGGCGTTCATCCGGGTCCACTCGGCGCGCAAACGTGTCCGTGACCCCGAGAAGACCCTGGCCTATCTGCGCCAGACGGTCGTCAACCTCTCCCGCTCGGCCCTGCGCCGCCGCATCCTCGGCCTCAAGCTCCTCTCGAAGCCGATGCCGGACATGGCCAGCGCGGAAGAGGGCGCCTACGACCTGCTGGAGCGCGACTCCCTCATCAAGGCCATGAAGGGACTGCAGCGCCGCCAGCGCGAGGTCCTGGTCCTGCGCTACTTCGCGGACATGACCGAGGCGCAGGTCGCCGAGTCGCTCGGCATATCGCTGGGCTCGGTGAAGGCGTACGGCTCGCGCGGGATCGCCGCCCTCCGGATCGCCATGGAGGCCACGGCATGAGCGACAGGCCCGAGGGAAACGGTTCGCGTGAACGGCGCGAGCCGGACGTCCGGCGCGGCCCGACCTGGGCGCGCGAGGAACAGCCGAACGAAACACACGCTGGGAACGGAACTGTGAACCACGGCCCCGACGAACAGAGCCCCACCGGGCCGAGCCTCGACGGGAACCCCGAGAACCCTGAGAACTCCGGGGATTCCCAGGACGCCGAGGGCTTCGACTTCGACGAGCCGGCGCTACGGCGGCTGCTGCACCAGGCGGTCCAGGAGGTCGAGCCGCGCGACGGCACGCTGGACCACCTGCGCAAGGCGGTACCGGCCCGCCGGGCCCGCAAGCGCCAGGCCCTGGTCGGCATGGCCGCCACCGTGCTCTTCTTCGGCACCGCGATCCCGGCCCTCGTGCACGTCTCGAACTCCACCGGCTCGAACGCCGACCCGTCCATGGCGGGCAACAGCTCACAGGCGCAGGGCGGCACCAGCCAGGGCAAGGGCCCGGACGGCGGCTCCAGCACCTCGGGCGGTTCCACGGGACAGGCCCCGCAGAACCCGGGCGGCCACAAGAACGACGGCACGGGCAAGACCCCCGGCCACGGCACCGTGAGCGCGAACCCCTCGGCCAGCACCGGGACGGCCGCGCCCGTCTGCACGGCCAACCAGCTCGGCGCGTCCAACTCGACGGTGGACGCGGCCGATTCGGCGGGCATCGTCTACGGCACGTTCAGCGTCACCAACACCTCCGGCACCAGCTGTACCGTCGGCGGCCCCGGCACCGTGGGCACCTACGCCATGGGCGCTGCCGACTCCACCAAGATCACCGTGGCGCAGCACAGCTCGGGGGACGCGGCGGCCGGCCTGCCCGACCCGTCGACGGAGGTCTCCCAGCTGGTGCTCCAGGCGGGCTCCTCCTATGTGGTCAAGTTCGCCTGGGTGCCCTCCGAGACCTGCCCCACCAGCGGCAGCAGCACCGGCGGCACCACCACCGGCGGCCCGACGTCCACCCCGACGCCCACCGAGGACGCCAGCACCAGCAGCGGGTCCACGAGCGGCGACACGGGCACGTCCACCCAGATGCTCCGCGCGGACGGCACGCTCGACGGCAGCGTCCAGGTCTCCCACACGGCGGCGGCGGGCTCCCCGACGGTCACGGCCACGGTGCCGAACGCGTGCGCGGGCACGGTCTACCGGACGGGTCTGCTGGCGGGGTCGTAGACCGGACTGCGCGTCCACAGATGGTCAGCCGGGTCGGGGGACCCGGCTGTGTC
Organism: Streptomyces sp. P5F9; assembly: GCF_057961495.1. Classification (NCBI taxonomy): domain Bacteria; kingdom Bacillati; phylum Actinomycetota; class Actinomycetes; order Kitasatosporales; family Streptomycetaceae; genus Streptomyces; species Streptomyces sp. P5F9. Next base: position 8,264 of record NZ_JBXVPZ010000188.1, read on the forward strand.
CGTGTCGGGTCACGTCAGACGGTCGCGTGGGCCGCTTCCTCGTTCTCGTCCTCAGGGACGAGGCCCAGCTCCGCATCGCGCGCGAACTCCACCTCGCGGCGCAGCAGCCGGAACCACATGAAGACGACGAAGCCCGCGAAGACGAACCACTCGCCGGTGTAGCCGAGGTTCTGGAACGCCTTCAGGTCGAGACCGGTGTTCGCGGGCGCGGTCGCCGGTACGGCCTTCATCCCCGAGTCGCCCTTGTCGAGCGTGATCCACGCGTCGTACAGGTGGTAGGGGACCAGGTTCACCAGGGAGGCCGCGCTGATCGCGGCGGTCTGGCCGGACGGCAGTCCGCCCTGGGCGCTGACGCCGTTGTCGCCCGGGGTCTCGGACGCCTGGAGCGAGCCGGTGACGGTGACCTCACCGGTCGGCGCGGCCGGTGCCTTCGCGGCATCGGGCCTGCCGGGGATCCAGCCGCGGACGACGGGGAGGGCCTTGCCGTCGTCGGTGCGGAGCAGGGTGAGGACGTAGAAGCCGTTCTTCCCGTCCAACTGGCGGTCGGGGACGAGGAGTTGCTCGCCGTAGCGGCCGGTCGCGGTGGTCTGGCGGCCCGAGGTGCTCTGGTCGACCGGGAGCAGGGAGGCGAGCGGGCGGGCCGCTTCCGTGCGGTCGGTCTCGACCTGCTTGGTGGCCTGGTGGCTGCTGTCCACGCGCGCCTGGAACCGGCTCAGCTGCCACGACCCCATGAAGACGCAGAAGGGGATGGCGAGCAGTACGAAGACGTTGATGCCCCACCAGCGCGATGTCAGCAGAAACCGGTACACGACTCCCACGGTACGGGGCTCCCGTAAGGGTCTCGGCCCGGGGGTCGGCCCGAAGGTTCACCAGGCGTGGGCAATGCTCCGGCCGGGACTTGGTCGAAGTTATCCACAGGCTGAGGATCCAGTCAGTGCAATGTCTGTGTGGGCGGGCAGTATGGGGCCATGACTGAGAGCAACGGGTCCGAGAACACACCGGACTGGGAGAAGCGCTTCCGGGCGCCCCGCGTGTCCCTGCCCGACTGGGCGGAGGACGCACCCGACCGTTCCCTGTTCGTGTCGAACGCGACAGGGACGTATGAGCTGTACGCCTGGGACCGGGCGACGGGCGAGCAACGCCAGGTCACCGACCGGCCGAACGGCACGACGGACGGTGTGCTCTCCCCGGACGGGGAGTGGATCTGGTGGTTCGACGACAAGGACGGCGACGAGTTCGGCGTCTGGCGCCGCCAGCCCTTCAAGGGCGGCCCCGACGAACCGGCGGTCCCCGGCCTGGAACCGTCCTATCCGGCGGGTGTCGCCCTCGCCCGCGACGGCCGGACGGCGGTCGTGGGCCGCTCGACCGACGAGGACGGTACGACGATCCACCTCGCGCGCACCGATGACGAGACCACGCTGATCTACCGCCACCGCGAGTCGGCGGGCGTCGGTGACCTGTCGCACGACGGTTCGCTGATCGCGATCGAGCACACGGAGCACGGCGACGCGATGCACTCGGCGCTGCGTGTCCTGCGCCCGGACGGCACGGCGGTCGCCGACCTGGACGACACCAAGGGCGGTACCGAGGAACTGGGCCTTGAGGTGCTCGGCTTCGCACCGGTGGACGGCGACACCCGCCTGCTCATCGGCCATCAGCGGCGCGGCCGTTGGGAGCCCTTGGTGTGGGACGTGGTCAAGGGCGGCGAGACGGACCTGTCCCTGGACCTGCCCGGCGACGTGAGCGCCGAGTGGTACCCGGACGGCTCGGCCCTCCTCATCGCGCACAGCTTCGAGGCCCGCAGCGAGGTCTTCCGCTACGACCTCGACTCGGGCGAGCTGGAGAAGGTGCCGACGCCGGCCGGTTCGGTCTCGGGCGCCACGGCCCGCCCCGACGGCAGCGTCGAGTACCTCTGGTCGTCGGCCGCCGAACCGTCCGCCGTGCGCTCCACGACGGGCGAGGTCGTCCTGGACCCGCCCGGCCTGAAGTCACCGGGCTCTGTCCCCGTGGAGGACGTCTGGGTGGAGGGCCCCGGCGGCCGCATCCACGCCCTCGTCCAGAAGCCGGCGGGCGCCACCGGCCCCCTCCCCACGGTCTTCGACATCCACGGCGGCCCGACCTGGCACGACAGCGACTCCTTCGCGGCGGGCCCGGCGGCCTGGGTCGACCACGGGTACGCGGTCGTCCGGGTCAACTACCGCGGCTCGACCGGCTACGGCCGCGCCTGGACCGACGCCCTGAAGTACCGCGTCGGCCTGATCGAGCTGGAGGACATCGCGGCGGTCCGGGAGTGGGCGATCACCTCCGGTCTCGCCGACCCCGACCGCCTGATCCTCACCGGCGGCTCCTGGGGCGGCTACCTCACCCTCCTCGGCATCGGCACCCAGCCCGACGCGTGGACCCTGGGCATCGCGGCGGTCCCGGTCGCCGACTACGTCACGGCCTACCACGACGAGATGGAAGCCCTGAAGGCCATGGACCGCACACTCCTGGGCGGCACCCCGGAAGAGGTCCCGGCCCGCTTCGAGGCGTCCTCCCCGCTGACCTACGTCGACAAGGTCACGGCCCCGGTCTACATCTCGGCAGGCGTCAACGACCCCCGCTGCCCGATCCGCCAGATCGACAACTACGTGAAGCGGCTTGAGTCGCGGGGCGCCGTGCACGAGGTGTACCGGTACGACGCGGGGCACGGGTCGTTGGTGGTGGACGAGCGGATCAAGCAGGTGAGGCTGGAACTGGACTTCGCGGAGCGGCATTTGGGGGGAGTGGATCCCCTGTCCGCCTAGCCGCGGGCGGTCGTGCGGCTGGGGCGGCACGGGTGGGCGCGGACGGCACCCCGCAGCGCCGGGTTGCGGTCCCACCCCCGGCCGACCCCGGCGCCGGGCACCTGTTCAAGCCCCGGCCCGGTCCCGTGGCCGCCGCCCCAGCAGCTCCGCCAGCCCTCGTCGAGTCGCCGCCAGCACAACCCGGTCCGAGTCGCGCAGGACATATGTGTCGGGGAGGTCCCAGACCAACCCCGACCGCCGTACGTCCTCGGAGGCGTCCCGCGTTGCCGTGTCCAGCGCCAGCACCCGCCACGACCCGGCCCGGAACGCCTCGGCGACAGTCTTCCCCTCCAGCTGGGGATGCCCGCCCACGGTCATCGCCGCGAACAAGAGCACTCGCCGCTCGACAGGAATCGCCCCCAGGATCTGCCGCCCCATCATCGCCCCGGCAAAGGCGGGCGCGGCCAGATGGGACACACTCCGGCTCCGGGTCAGGGCACCGGGGTGGGCGGCCCGCAGCGTCCGGTACACGGCGGTGGCGAAGTCGTCGTCGTACAGCCGGAGCACGACCCGTAGATCAGGCCGCACGGACCGGGCGTACAGCACCGCTTCGAGGTTCGTCGTGTCGGAGCTGGTGACCGCGAGGAGGGCGTGGGCGCGGTGGATCTTGGCGGATTCCAGGACGCCCTCCTGGGTGACGTCACCCAGGATCACCGGCACCCGCAGCCGGCGCGCGACCGCGAGCCCGCGGGCCTCGGGGTCGGCCTCGACGCACACCACGGGGATGTTGAGTTCGCGCAGCCGGGTCAGCACCCGGGTGCCGATCTTGCCGAGCCCGAGCAGCACGACATGCCCGCCGAGCCCCCGCGGCGGCTTGCGCAACGCGGACGCCGTACGGAAGGTGCCGAGGGCTTCGAGGACCGCGGCCAGCAGCACCGGCAGCATCAGCAACCCGACGAGCCCGGACAGGAGTTGAAGGATCTGCCGCCCCAGAGACGCCCCGATCGCGGGGTCGTCGATCGCGAAGAGATCGAGCAGCGTCAGATAGAAGGCGGTCAGCGGATGGATCTGAGTCACCAGCCACAGCGAGACGGCGAGCGCGATCACACACGCCACCATGCCCGCCAGCGACCACCGCAGCCGCCGCGAGAAGAGCGAGGACCACGCCGGGACGACACCGCCCCCGCGCCCGGCCGGCAACTGCGGCCCGGCGTACGACACCTGCTCCAGGACGACGGTTCCGCGCCCGGTGGCGGAGGCGACGGCCGCCGCGTCGGGCAGCAGGCGCGGGCCCTGTTCGCCCATGCCCTCGGAGCCGTCAGCGCCGGCCGGGTCGCTGCTGGTCGCCGAGAGCAGGGCCAGCGTGGCAAGGCCCGGATCGGCGACCTGCCCGGGTCCCGGCGGCGGCCGTTCCACCGCGCGCAGCAGCAGCCCGTCGGTCTGGACGACCTTGCTGGTCCCGGCGAGCGCGGTCGCGGCCAGCGCGGGTGCGGCGGTGTCGGCGTCGGAGAGGACGGTGGTGGACGCGTCGAACCCGGTACCGGGCCCGCCGCTCGTCCCGTCACCGGTCGCCAACGCGGCGGCCTGGTCCAGGAGTTCCTCGATGTGCTGGCCCAGCCGCCGGTTGTAGAGGCGGATCACCAGCCGGATACGGGGGTTGAGGCGGCGGGCGGTGAGGGCGGCGCGGATGTTCGTCTCGTCGTCGTCATAGACGAGGGCCAGCGCGGTCGCCCGCTCCACGCCCGCCTCGGCGAACACGGCCTCGGTCAGCTCGGCGACCTCCAACACCCGCTCCCCGCGCGGGGGTTCGGGGACGACGGGACCGGCGTTGCCGCCACCGCCGTTGCCGTTGGCCCGGCCCACCGCCGCGTTGACCCGGTCGAGCAGCGCGGCCGAGGCGGCACGGGCGCGGCCGACGACGGGCTGTCGGGCGGTGGCCTCGGAGAGCGGGACGACGAGGGTGATCTGCTCGCCGTAGACACTGCGGAGTTCGACGGCGAGCCGGTGCGCGAGCGCGTCGTCGCCGCACACCACCATGTGTGCCCGGGCACTGCCCGGAGGGCTCTGATTCGGAACGCTGCTCGCCACGAGGGGAAAGACTGCCCCAAGGAGGCGGGTGGTTCCAGTATTCCGCTGAACACCCGTGCCCCGACTGCCGTATGCAGAGACAGGGAGCAAAACTCGCGAAACCAGGCGTCTGCCGGAGGTATCTCAGCCGTGGCCATCACCACCGAACCAGCCGCGCCGACCACGGAGACGCCGCCGGAACCGCATGCGCAACCGGACACGCGACCGGACGTGCCCGCCAAGGAGTCACCGGCCGCGCCCGCCGAAGAGGCGAAGGCGTCGAAGGACGGCTGGCAGTTCAACTCGCCGCTCGTGCTGACCATGGTGCTGCTCGTGGTGGTGCTGGCGCAGGGCCCGATCCGTCAGGCGCTGTCCGCGCCGGTGATGCAGAGCTGGATGACGGTCTTCGTGGCCGTCGTCGTGCAGGCGCTGCCCTTCCTGGTGCTGGGCGTGCTGCTGTCGGCCGGGATCGCGGTGTTCGTACCGGCGACGTTCTTCACCCGCGCGCTGCCGAAGAACCCCGTGCTGGCCGTGCCGATCGCCGGCATGGCGGGCGCGATCCTGCCCGGCTGCGAGTGCGCGTCCGTGCCGGTGGCCGGGGCGCTGGTGCGCCGGGGCGTCACCCCGGCGGCGGCGATCGCGTTCCTGCTCTCCGCCCCGGCGATCAACCCGATCGTGCTGACGGCGACGGCCGTGGCGTTCCCGCGCAACCCCGAGATGGTGCTCGCCCGGTTCGTCGGCAGCCTGCTCGTGGCCTGCGTGATGGGCTGGCTGTGGACGCGGATCGGCCGCACCGACTGGCTGCGCCTGCCCGCCCACGAACCGCACGCGGGGGAGACCAAGGGGGCCGCGTTCTGGGGCTCGGTCCGGCACGACGTGATGCAGGCCGGCGGGTTCCTCGTCCTCGGCGCGATGTCCGCGGCCACGCTCAAGGCGGTGGCACCGGCGAGCTGGCTGCGCACGGCCGCCGACAACCCGGTGGTCGCGATCCTCGCCCTCTCGATCCTCGCCGTCCTGCTGTCGATCTGCTCGGAGGCGGACGCGTTCGTCGCCGCGTCGCTCACCCAGTTCTCGCTCACGGCCAAGCTCGCGTTCCTGGTGGTGGGCCCGATGATCGACCTGAAGCTGTTCGCCATGCAGGCGGGCACCTTCGGCCGCGGCTTCGCGATGCGCTTCGCACCCGCCACCTTCGTCCTCGCCATCACGGGCGCGGTCGTCACCGGGGCGGTGCTCCTGTGAACCGGCAGGCCCAGGCGGCGGTCCTGTTCCTGGTCGGCGCGGCCCTCCTGCACGCGGGCTTCACCAACCTCTACCTGCGCTACGTCAAGGCAGGCCTCCAGCCGCTCCTGCTGCTCTCCGGCGCGGTCCTCATCGTGACGGCACTGGCGACGGCCTGGTACGAGTGGCGCCGGACGCGGAGGGAGAAGGCCCAGGCGGAAGCGCACGCGGCGCACACGGAAGCCCACACCGAGGACGGCGCTCACGAGGGACACGTACCCGAGGGACACGTCCACCGCGAACCCCGTATCTCCTGGCTCCTGGTCCTCCCCCTCTTCGCCCTGATCCTGGTCGCCCCACCGGCCCTCGGCTCCTACAGCGCGGTCCGCACCGGCACAGCCATCCAGCAGCCGTACGGCCTGCTCAAGCTCCCCGACAGCAACCCGCTCACCATCGGCCTGGTCGACTACGCGAGCCGCGCGGTCTACGACCACGGACGGTCCCTGGGCACCCGGCAGTTGAAGGTCACCGGCTTCGTCGCGCTGGACAAGTCGGGCTCCCCGTTCCTCGTCCGCATGGCCCTCAACTGCTGTGCCGCGGACGCCCAGCCGGTGAAGATCGCGCTGACGGGCAAGATCCCGCCGGTACTTCAGCCCGACACCTGGCTGGAGATCACCGGCACCTACAGCCCCAAGCAGACCAAGGACCCCATCAACAACCGCCCGATCCCCTACTTCCAGGTCACCCAGGCCAAACCGATCCCGACGCCGAAGGACCCGTACGACGAGAGCTGGAACCAGTAACAGGTGGAACCAGTAACAGCTAGCTGGAACCAGTAACTTGCCTGGTTTCAAAGGAGGTTGGCGACCGCGGCGGCCATGATCGGCTCGGCCGCCTCCTCCGTCAGCTCCGGCGGTACGACCAGCAGGTCCCAGCGGCCGCGGCCCGGCGCGAGCAGGACGACGGTGTTCGGGGCGTGCACGGCGGTGGTCCGGTGCAGCCGTACGACCTGGTTGGCCACGAGCATCCGGCCCGGGGCGGTCGACCAGACCCGCCCGTTCACCATCACGCTGACGATGTGACCCCAGGTCCGGGGCAGCCCGGCGAGCAGGCGCGGCACCTCGGTGAGCACGTCGTAGGAGTGCGGCCACCAGGCTCCGTCGAGGCGGCGCGGTACGGAGGTGGGGGCGGCGAGGCGCAGCCGGAGCAGGGGCGGGGCGGTCTGCTCCACGTCGGGCGACGAGGCGATGGTGTCCGAGGCGGGCGAACTGTGGGTGTCCGTGGGCGCGTTCATGTCGCGGTCCCTGTCCCCGGCCGTCCGTCGTGCGGCGGTCCGGTGCCGTGGTGCACTGGGAACGACGACGGCGCCAGAGCCGAGGTGCGGAGAACTCCCGGTACCGCTCACCGTACTCCCGCCCCGGCCGGGCCGGTCTGCGCCGGAGGCACTCCGAGCCCCTCCGCGGCCCGCGGGCGTACCGTGAAAGGACCGAGGATTCCTCGTGCGCCGGATCGCACCGGTGCCGTTCTCGGCGAACCACGACGCCGGGGCGGATCCGTTCCGCGCCCGGGGCAGGGCTCAGCCCATGACCGTGAATGTGCCCGGTCGGCCGGGGGCCGCGGACGCGCCCGCGGCCCCCGGCGGACACGGCGGCGCAGGTACGGCGGGCTGGGAGAGGGCGTGGTCCACGACCGGCCACGAGCCCCACACGTCGAACCGCGAGCGCGGCCCGTCCCCCTGGGAAGGGGACCGCGTCCGCCCGCTCAGCCGCCGCCAGATCGAGGACCGCTTCCAGGACCTCGGCGTGCTGTACGAGGAGACCTGTGGCGGGCCCCGCACGGGCAACCGTTCCCGCACCGCCTTCCTGCGGCGCCTCGCGGGTGACGTCCGGCGCCCCGGGTTCACCCTGCTGATCGCCGAGAACACGACCCTGACGGCCTGCGCCTACGGCTTCCCCGTGCGCGCCGCCGATCCCTGGTGGCAGGGCCACGACACCCGGCTGCCCCGGCTGCTGCACGGCCTCGCGGTCACCGGCGGACTCTTCGCGGTCTCCGGGATCGTCGTCCCGCCCCGCGTGCGCACCCACTACCAGGACCGGGACTGGAACCTCGCCCGGCGCCTTCAGCGCCGGCTGCTCGCCGATCACGCGCCGGCCCTCGGCGTCACCCTGGTGCCCCGTACCGACACCGAGACCCTGGCGGCCTACCGGGGGTGGGGCTGGCAGGACGTCGTGGCAGCCCGGCCGGACCCCGCGAGAGCACCCGAACGGGGCTCCCCGCGAGGCTCCGACGGCCTTGATCCACGGCTTCCGGGCGCCTGCCGGGTGCTGGTTCTGGCCCCCTGAGCGCGTCAACCGGCGTCAGCACATCTGTGCTCGCCGCGACAGAGATTCCCCGGGTGCGACTAGAGTTCCCGTACGGGGGAACCCGCTCCCCCGGCGGCACGCCGTCCCTCCCCGGTGGCCGCAGGAAAGGTGTACATGTCCGCAGAAAGCCAGCAGCCCGCGGCCGACCGGCTCGACGACGACGACTACCCCGCCTACACCATGGGCCGGGCCGCCGAGCTGATCGCCTCCACCCCCGGTTTCCTCCGGTCACTGGGTGAGGCCGGGCTGATCACACCGAAGCGGTCGGACGGCGGTCACCGCCGCTACTCGCGCCGTCAGCTCCGTACGGCCACCCGCGCGCGCGAGCTGGTCGACCAGGGGACGCCCATCGAGGCCGCGTGCCGGATCATCAGCCTGGAGGACCGGCTGGAGGAAGCCCTGCGCGTCAACGAGGAGCTGCGCCACTCATTCCATCGGTAGGAAATCTGATGCGTCCGAAACAGAAATTCACCGTTTCGGACGGCCCTTTTCTCGCCCCATTTTCCCGTCGCGGAAATGGGTTCCGTGCTAGGCTGACTTCAGTTGCAGTTGTGGTTGCCAATTTTGAACCGGACCTCCGGTGCAGGTGATCATCACGGCGATGGAGGAGATTCGTAAAGTGCGGATCTCGTGCACTGCCTAGGAGTTAAGACATGGCCACCGGTACCGTGAAGTGGTTCAACGCGGAAAAGGGCTTCGGCTTCATCGAGCAGGACGGCGGCGGCGCTGACGTCTTCGCCCACTACTCGAACATCGCCACCCAGGGCTTCCGCGAGCTGCAGGAAGGTCAGAAGGTGACCTTCGACATCACGCAGGGCCAGAAGGGCCCGCAGGCGGAGAACATCGTTCCCGCCTAAGCACGCGAGACTGCGAAACAGGGGCCCGCACCTTGGGTGCGGGCCCCTTTTCGTATCTGCTCATTTACCTGCCGTTCCACGGCCGTTCTCGGCTTCCCCGGCATCCCCGGCTTTCCCCGAGGAGAAATCCTCCCCTCTCCTCCCGCTCGAAACCCCTTGGTGAGGCACCATGCGCTGCGTGATCGCCCGTTACCCCTTCGATCTGACGAAGAGCGAGGTGGAGGAGATGCTCAAGGGCATCCGCCCGGAGCAGCCCGTCACCGGTCCCTGCGCCGTCATCAGCCGCAAGCTGTACCCGGTCAAGCAGGTCGGCGAGGTGATCACCAAGCAGGACCGCCGTGACTTCACCGCCTTCGAGGTGACCAG
>NZ_JBXVPZ010000189.1:0-17829 GCF_057961495.1 Streptomyces sp. P5F9
CCTGGGGGCTGTGGGGTCGGGGCACGACCAGAATCCGGGGGCCCGTCGGCATCCGCGCGGGCGCGTGCTCCATACGGCCCCATCCCCCTGTTCACCTGCCGCGGTGTTGCCCCGCGGGGCGCGCTGTGCCGTAATCGGATGATCCGCGGTTCGGATCTTGGCGGTGCCGTGCCGCACCGGAAGGAGCGCCTGGGATGGACGCTTACGGTGCCGGGGACGGTGTCTCGGCCGCCCCGGGCGGGCTGCTGGACCTGTTGCGGGTCGCGGCGGTGGTCCTGGACGCGGGCGGGTACATCACGCTGTGGAGCCCCGAGGCGGAGCAGTTGCTCGGCTACTCCCCCGAGGAGGCGCTCACCCAGCGCGCGGACCGGCTGCTGGTGTCGTCCGACGACCGGGCCAGAGCGCGTGAGCTGTTCGCCCAGGTGGCCTCCGGCGCCCGCTGGTCGGGGGTCTTCCCGATGGTGCACCGGGACGGCACGGAGCGGCCCGTCGAGTTCCGCACGATGCGGCTGCGCGACAGCCACGGCCAGGCGCATCTGCTGGGGCTGGCGGCGGACGCCACGACGGTACGGGGCGTGGAGCGGGACCTGGCCCTGTCCCACAGCCTGGTGCGGCAGACGCCGGTGGGGATCGCGGTGTTCGACACCGATCTGCGGTGGGTCGGGGTCAACCCGGCCCTGGAGCGCATCAACGGCGTGCCGGAGGAGGAGGTCGTCGGGCGCCGGGTGGGCGAGGTGCTGCCCGGTCTGGACGTCGCGGCCATCGAGTCGCGGATGCGGCATGTGCTGATCACCGGCAAGCCGCTGCTCGACCAGCAGACCGTGGGCCGGACGGCGGCCGACGTCGTGGAGCGGGCGTACTCGGAGTCGTACCACCGCATCGAGGACGCGCAGGGCCGGGTGCTCGGGCTCGCGATGGCCGTCCTGGACGTGACCGAGCGGGAGCAGGCGGCGGCCGAGGTCGCGCAGGCGCGCCAGCATCTGTCGGTCGTGGCGGAGGCCGGGGTGCGGATCGGGACGACGCTGGACCTCCAGCAGACCGCCCGGGAACTGGCGGACGTCGCGGTCCCGCATGTGGCCGACCTGGCCGCCGTCGACGTACTGGAATCGGTCGTCACGGACGGCACGATCACCCCGGTGACCGGGGACGCGCAGGTCGAGTTCCGCGCGCTGGCCGTCGCCGCCGGATACCTGACCGACGCGATCCACGCGGCGGACCCGGTGGGCGAGTTGGCCACCTATGGTCCCAACCGCATCATCACCCAGTGCGTCCGCGAGGCCGGCCCGATCCTCGTCGAGCGGGTCGACCCGCCGATGATGCGCCGCATCGCCCGGGACGGGCGCGCCGCCCAGACCCTGCGCACGGCGGGCGTCCACTCCTATCTGGCCGTCCCGTTGATGGCCCGCGGCGAGGTGCTGGGCACGCTGAGCCTCTACCGCACCGTCAACGAGCGCCCCTTCGACGAACAGGACCGCGTCCTCGCCACGGAACTCGCCGCGCGCGCCGCGATCTGCATCGACAACGCCCGCCTCTACGGCCGTGAGCGCACCACCGCGCTGACCCTCCAGCGAAGCCTGCTGCCACCGGCCCCCGCCCGACAGGAGGGCCTCGACATCGCGGCCCGCTACCTGCCGGCGCTGAGCGAGGTCGGCGGCGACTGGTACGACGTGCTGCCGCTGGGGCCGGGCCGCACCGGTCTCGTCGTGGGCGACGTGATGGGCAAGGGCGTCCAAGCCGCCGCCATCATGGGCCAGTTGAGCACCGCGACCCGCGCACTGGCCCGGCTCGACCTCCCGCCCGCCGAGTTGCTGCACCACCTCGACGACCTCACCGGTTCCCTCGGCGACGCGATCGCCACCTGTGCGTACGGCGTCGTCGACCTCAACCGGGGCACCTGCGCACTGTCCAGCGCCGGGCATCTGCCACCCGTCCTGATCCACCCCGACGGCACCGCGGAACTCCTCGACATCCCCGGCGGAGTCCCGCTCGGCGTCGGCGGCGTGGACTTCGGGACCGCCGAAGTCGGCTTCACCACGGGCGCGTTGCTCGCCCTCTACTCCGACGGTCTGGTGGAGAACCGCGGCGAGTCCATCGACGTCGGACTGCACGCGCTGACACGGCTGTTGCAGAGTTCCCGCCGCCCGCTGGAGCAGACGAGCGACATGCTCCTCAACGCGCTGCGCCCGGAGCCCGACGACGACGTGGCGCTCCTCCTGGTCCGCGTCACCGGCTGACCGGTCAGGCGCCCGTGGTCGAGCCCGGCCGGATGATCATGAGGACGGTGACGGTCGCCCACAGCAGGTTGAAGATGCCGGTGAACATGGCGAGTTGAACGGTCCCGGACCGCTCCACGGGCCGCTGTGCGCCGAGTTGCTCCAGGAGTTCGTCCTGGCGGGGCAGCACGAACGCGATCAGGATGCCGGCCGCCACCGCGGTGAGGGTGATGGAGGCGATGAGCCAGCCGCTGCCCAGGACGCCCATCGCGGAAGCGGTCGCGAAGCCGAAGAGGGGCACCGCCAGTCCGACCGCGCCGTAGACACGGCAGATGCGATGCAGCAGTCGTACGGTCGTCACGCCCGCGTCGGGTCCGTCCGGACCCGTGAGAGCGCGGCGGGCCGCCGGTGGGAACATGCTGGCGGCGACGGTGACGGGGCCGACCGCGACGATGGCGGCCAGGACGTGCAGAGTGAGAAGGATCTTGGTCACCGGCCCAGGCTAGGGACGTCCGGCGCAGGAGCACAGGGGCTGAAACGACAGCTTCCAACGGATTCTCGCCAACACCTCTCACCAGGCAGCTACGCCAAAAGGCCATGCGGAATGCTTGGCGGGAATCCGTCTATCGTGGTGTTCATGCACACCGTCGCGATCCTTGTTCTCGATCATGTGGTGCCGTTCGACATGGCGACACCGATGGAGGTGTTCGGCCGTACCCGGTTGCCGGACGGCCGGAACGCCTACCGGGTGCGGGTGTGCGGCGAGACGCCGGAGGTGCGGACGGACGGGTTCGCGCTGCGGGTCGACCACGGGCTCGAAGCGCTGGCGGACGCCGACACCATCATCGTCCCGGGCCGCTCGGAGCAGGCCGCGCCGCCCTCGGCCCAGGTGCTGGCGGCACTGCGGGAGACGGCAGCGGCGGGTACCCGGATCGTGTCCATCTGCGTGGGCGCCTTCGTGCTGGCCGAGGCCGGGCTGCTGGACGGGCTGCGCGCCACCACGCACTGGGTCGCCGCCGACGCGTTGGCCCGGTCCTACCCCCTGGTCGAGGTGCAGCCGGACGTGCTGTACGTCGACAACGGGCAGATCCTCACCTCGGCCGGGGCCGCCGCCGGGCTCGACCTGTGTCTGCACCTCATCCGGCGGGACTACGGCTCGGCGGTCGCCGCGGACGCCGCCCGGCTGTCGGTCATGCCGCTCGAACGCGAGGGCGGGCAGGCGCAGTTCATCGTCCACCAGCACCCGCCGGTACCGCAGGGCTCGACCCTCGAACCTCTTCTCCAGTGGATCGAGGACAACCTCTCCCGCGAGGTCACCCTGGGCGCGCTGGCTTCGCGATCGGGCATGAGCGAGCGGACGTTCAGCCGCCGTTTCCGCGAACAGACGGGCAGCACACCGCTCCAGTGGCTGCTGCGGGCCCGTGTACGGCGTGCCCAGTACCTGCTGGAGAACAGCGACCACACCATCGAGCGCATCGCCCAGCAGGCCGGGTTCGGCTCCCCCACCGCGTTCCGCGAACGCTTCCGCCGGGTGGTCGGCACCAGTCCGCAGGCGTACCGCTCGGCGTTCCACGGCAGGACGGTCCCCGAAGTGGCGTTCTCCTGACGGATCTACGCCACGCCGCGGCCGTCCGCGACCACATCCCCCGGGGTGCTGCGCGCCGCCGCCAACAGGGCGTCCGCCTTGACGATGGCTTCCCGGATGCCGGTGGTGCTCATCATCACGCAGAGGGTGTGGACGACGTCGTTCAACTCGTCGGCCGCCTGCGGTCGGTGGCGCTCCGCCTGGGAGATGCGCAGCACCGCGTACCGGGTGAGCAGCTTTCTGACGGCCTTCGGGTCCGGCACCGGCACGGAGCACCTCTCTCTCGCTTTTCGCTCCGTGTGCCCAGCCTGCGCCGGTCCAACCAATGGGCCGCGAGATCCGGTCAGGCGACCTGCCCGCTGTGCAACGCCGTGTACGCCCCGCCCCGGCGCAGGAGTTCGTCGTGCGTGCCGACCTCCAGGATCTCCCCGTCGCCCATCACGACGATCCGGTCGGCGCCCCGGACGGTGGACAGCCGGTGGGCCACCACGAAGGTCGTACGGCCGCGCAGCAGCCGGGCGAGGGCCTGCTGGACGAGGGCTTCCGAGCGGGTGTCCAGGGCCGAGGTCGCCTCGTCCAGGACGAGCACCTTGGGGTCGCGGATCAACGCCCGTGCGATGGCCAGGCGTTGACGCTGACCGCCGGACAGCCGGGCCCCGCGCTCGCCCACCAGGGTCTCCAGGCCCTGCGGCAACTTGTCCACGAACTCAAGGGCGTTGGCGTCCCGCAGCGCCGCGCGCACCGCATCCTCGCCGGCGTCGTCCATGCCGTAGGCCACGTTGTCGTGGATCGTGCCGTCGAAGAGGATCGACTCCTGCGGGACGACCGAGACGAAGCGGCGGTAGGTGCGCAGGTCGAGGGTGTTCATGTCGGTGCCGTCGAGGAGCAGTTGGCCGGCGGTGGGGCGGATGAAGCCGATGACGAGGTTGAGCACGGTGGACTTGCCGGCGCCGGACGCGCCGACGAGGGCGACGGTCTCGCCGGGTGCGACGGTGAGGGTGAAGTCGTGCACGGCGGGCCGGAGTTGGTCGTTGTCGTAGGTGTGGCCGACGTGCTGGAAGGTGACGGCTCCGCGTACCTCGGTGACCTCGACCTTGCCCTCGTTGTCCTCCAACTCGGGCGCCTGGAGCACCTCGCCGACCGAACGGACCGACTCCAGGCCCTTGGTGATGACCGGGGCCAGGGTCGTGAGGGAGGTGGTGGAGTTGGTGAGGGTGGTCAGGAAGGCGCTCAGCATGACGACGTCGCCGGCGGTGACGCCCCAGACGCCGTAGTACGACACCAGGGCCGCGCCGGCGAGGACCAGGACACCGACGACGTTGAGGACGACCCAGGCCAGCGAGCCGAAGCGGCCGTTGAGGAGGTCGAGGCGGTTTCCGGAGGTGAGGAGCCGGCGCAGGGTGCCGTCCATGCGGCGCAGGGCCTTGCCCTCCAGGCCGTGGGCGCGGGTGACCGGGATGAGGCGGGTCATCTCCGTCACGCGTGAGGACAGGGTCTCCACCTCGTGGCGGAAGTGCTCGTTGTGGGTGCGCAGCCGTGCCCGCAGCCGGGACACGAGGAACGCGGCGACCGGTACGACGACGATGAAGACGGGCACGAACTCCGGTGTGCGGAAGGCGATGATGACCAGGCCGCCGGTGAGCACGGTGATCGCGCCGAGCCCGGTCTCCGCGGTCTGCTGGACCATCTGCTCGACCGTCTCCACGTCCCGCACGACCTTGGCCTGGAGGACACCGGCGCTGACCCGGGAGTGGTAACCGATGGAGAGCTGCTGCATGCGGGTGCACAGTGCCGAGCGCAGATCGGTGCCCATGCGGCGGACGCTGCCGTAGAGGAGGCGGACGTAGAGCACGTGCAGGGGGTAGTTGATCAGCAGGATGAACAGGATGATGCCGGTGCTCGTCCAGAGCCTGCCGACCGGCTGGTGCTGGACGACGGTGTCGATGATGGACGCGGTGATCAGGGGGAGCAGCCAGATGGGGCTGTGCTTGACCGTGAACACGACGACGGCCAGGGCCAGTTGTCTTCGGTCGGCGCGGAAGAGGTAGGCGAGGGTGCGGATCGGGTGTTCGTCGCGGTAGCGGTGGTCGAGCGGTTTCTCCGTGGACGATGCCATCGGTGGTGGTCCTCCCCCTGTGACCGGCCGGCCCCTGTGGCCAAGTGGCGGGCAAGCGCTTTCTGCCCCTGCCCGCCGCTACTACACCTCAGACATCAGGGTCTTCTCAAACGGCGTCCAGCTCCGCGATCTCCTCGGCGGAGAGGGTGAGTTCGGGTGCGGCGGCCGAGTCGCGGATCGTCTCGGGGCGGCTGGCGCCCGGGATCGGTACGACGACCGGCGACTTGGCGAGCATCCAGGCCAGGCAGACGCGCTGCGGGCTGACGCCGTGCTTCTCGGCGATCCGGGCGAACGGCGCGTAGGCGGAGCCGAGTTCACCGGCGCGGGCGATGCCGCCGAGGGGGCTCCAGGGCAGGAACGCGATGCCGAGTTCGTCGCAGAGGTCCAGCTCCGGCTCGCTGGAGCGGAAGGCCGGGGAGAACTGGTTCTGTACGGAGACCAGTCGGCCGTCGAGGATCTCGTTCGCCAGCCGGATCTGCTCCGGGTCGGCGTTGGAGATGCCGGCCAGGCGGATCTTGCCCGCATCGAGCAACTCCCGTACCGCGCCGACCGATTCGGCGTACGGGACCCTCGGGTCGGGGCGGTGGAACTGGTAGAGCCCGATGGCCTCCACACCGAGCCGGCGCAGGGACGCCTCGCAGGCCTCCTTCAGGTACGCGGGGCTGCCGTTCAGGGTCCAACTGCCGTCCCCGGGGCGCAGATGGCCGCCCTTGGTGGCGACGAGGACGTCCGCGCCCCGGTCGTGGGAGGCGAGCGCCTTGGCGATCAGGGACTCGTTGTGCCCGACATCGTCGGCGTGCAGGTGGTAGGCGTCCGCGGTGTCGATCAGGGTCACGCCCGCGTCGAGGGCGGCGTGGATGGTCGCGAGGGAGCGTGCCTCGTCCGGCCGTCCTTCGATCGACATGGGCATACCGCCCAGGCCGATCGCACTGACCTCGACGTCACCGATACGGCGGGTGTCCATGCTGGTGCTCCTCTTCCGGCTGTCGCGCAGAACCGTGCCGTCCGGCACCGCCGGTGCCGGAGCCGGGTCTCGGACCGGGTTCACGACGGGCAGGACGCACCCTCCAGCCTCTCCGGCCCGAGACCGCAGGTCCAATAGAAGAAATCGAACGGATCCAGCAGCGGGACTGCTCAATCGGGATCGCCCAGTCGGAACCGGTCGGTCCGGGACCGCTCAACGAGCGGCGACCCTGGCGATGAACGCCGTGAGGTTGGTGACGGTCCGCCTGATCTTCTCCTCCAGGGTGAGCGACTCGGGCAGCCGCGCGCCGACACCCGCGTCCTTCTTGCCGCGCACGTACAGCGGGCAGGCGAGGTCGCTGCATATGTAGGCGCCCACGGAGTTGCCCTGCTGCCCGGCCCTGCCCGCCTTCGCGGCGGTCATCAGCGAGACACCTCCGGTGTGGGTGGTCATGCACATCGAGCACATGCTGCGCCGCGTCTGCCAGGAGGCGGCGCCGGGAGAGCGCAGGGCGATCGCCGTCGGGCGGCCGTCCAACTCGATCGCGAGGTAGGCACGGTCCGGGGCCTGGGGGTCCCGCCAGCCGAGGAAGTCCAGGTCGTCCCACGGCCGTTCGGCCAGGTCCCGGGGGACGGACAGGCGCTTGGCCTCGCCCTTGGTGCAGTTCACGAAGGCGGCGCGGATCTCCCGCTCGGTCAGTGGTCTCATGAACGGCACGCTAGTTTGCCTAAAACCTTTAGGCAAATACATAATGCCTATCGTCGATTGGGAGGAAGGTCATGGCCAGAGCAGGACTGACGCCGGAGCGGCTGACCCTGGCGGGGGCGGAGCTGGCCGACGAGGTCGGCTTCGACCAGGTGACCGTCTCGGCGCTCGCCCGACGGTTCGACGTCAAGGTCGCCAGCTTGTACTCGCACCTGAAGAACTCCCAGGAACTGAAGACCAGGATCGCCCTGTTCGCGCTGGAGGAACTCGCCGACCGGGTCTCCGACGCGGTGGCCGGGCGGGCCGGCAAGGACGCCCTGGCCGCCTTCGCGGACGCCTACCGCGACTACGCCCGGGAGCACCCCGGCCGGTACGCGGCGGCGCGGCTCCGACTCGACCCTGAGACGGCGGCCGCCAGCGCCGGGGTGCGGCACTCGCAGATGACTCGGGCGATCCTGCGCGGCTACGACCTGGCGGAGCCGGACCAGACGCACGCGGTCCGGATGCTGGGCGGCGTCTTCCACGGCTACGTCAGCCTGGAGCTGGCCGGGGGCTTCGACCACAGCGCGCCCGACGCGCGGGAGTCCTGGGCCTGGATCGTGGACTCACTCGACGCGCTGCTGCGGAACCGGGCCGCGCCCCACGACTGACCGTCCCGGAAACCCCGATCGACAGGCTGAGGCGATGAGCACCGAGCACGACACCATCACCACCCCCGTCACCACCGACATGCTGCGCGGCTTCCTCGACGTGGAGCCGACCGCGCACGGTCTGCTGCCCCATCGACTGCCCGCCCGTGCGCGCCGGCAGTTCCCCGACGACCAACTGGCCGTGGCCGAGGCCCAGCCCTCCGGCGTACGGCTGGTCTTCCGCACCCGGGCCACCACGATCGAGCTGGACACGCTGCCCACCAAGCGCGTCTACCGGGGGTTCCCGGCCCCGGCGGACGGTGTGTACGACCTGCTGGTCGACGGCCGCCTCACCGCCCAGGCCACGGTGTCGGGCGGCAACGTGCGCACGATCACCGACATGGTGACCCAGTCCTCCGAGTTCACGGAGGGGCAGCCCGGCACCGCCCGGTTCGCCGACCTGCCGGCGGGTGACAAGGACATCGAGATCTGGCTCCCGCACACGGAGACCGCCGAGCTGATCGCCCTGCGCACCGACGCCCCCGTCGAGAAGGCGCCGGACACCGGGCGCAAGGTGTGGCTGCACCACGGCAGTTCCATCAGCCACGGCTCGAACGCCACGCATCCGACGGCGACCTGGCCGGCTCTGGCTGCCGCCGAGGGGCAAGTGGAGTTCGTCAACCTCGGGTTCAGCGGCAACGCGCTGCTCGACCCGTTCACCGCCCGCGCGATGCGGGACACCCCGGCGGACCTGATCAGCGTCAAGATCGGCATCAACATCGTCAACGCCGACGCGATGCGGCTGCGCGCCTTCACCCCGGCCGTCCACGGCTTCCTCGACACCATCCGCGAGGGGCATCCGACCACACCGCTGCTGGTCGTCTCCGCCATCCTCTGCCCGGTCCAGGAGGACACCCCCGGCCCCCTCATGCCCGACTTCGACGGCGGCACCCTGCGGTTCAGGGCGACGGGCGACCCGGCTGAACGCGCTCTCGGGCGCCTGACACTCACCGTCATCCGCGAGGCACTCGCCCGCGTCGTCGAGCAGCGAGCGGCCGACGACCCGAACCTGCACTATCTCGACGGCCGTTCCCTCTACGGCGAGAAGGACTACGCCGAACTGCCGCTCCCCGACGAGGTGCATCCCGATCCGGCGGGACATCGGCGTATCGCGGAGAACTTCGGGCGGCTGGTGTTCGGCGAGGGCGGCGCTTTCGCGAGCGCGACCTGTTGAGGTTTTCGGACACCGGCCGAGCGGCCTCACGGTTGCGCCGTGGCCCAACTGGGCGATCCCGAGCCCGACTTCGAGGCGATCCGCGGAACCGGTCGAAGACGTGGACAGTCTCTTTCCGCGCCGGTGAGCGAGCAGTCGAGCCTGTTCAGAACGTCCCGTCGTCGCGCGTGTAGTTGGGGCTGAGTTTCAGCAGGGCGGCGACGGCGGGGCTCGGTTCGCGGCCCGCGCGGACCGCGAACGACAGGGCGAGCGAGGGGACGGGACCGGAGACCGGCTCGACGACCACGCCGGCCGTACCCACCGGCTCGTAACGGGGTACGACGGCGGCGCCACCGATGGCTCGCACATACGACGCGGCCGAGGCGATGTCCGTGATCTCGACGGACACGCGGCGCGCGATGCCGAGTTCACCGAAGGCCCGGTCCATGGCGGCGCGCGACCCGAAGCCCCTTGCCCCCGAGACGAAGTTCTCGTGGGCGAGGTCCTTCAGCGCGATGCGGTCCCGCTGCGCCAGCGGATGTTCGGACGGCAGGATCACCACGTACGGGATCGTCGCGAACTGCCGTAGGTCGAGGTCGTGCGCCTCGGAGGCGGGCAGCGCCACGACGCCGACGTCGAGGCGGCCGCGTCGCACGTCCTCGGCGATTCCGCCCGCCCCGGATCCGGAGACCTGGATCCGTATGTCCACCAGGGGGTGGCGCTGGCGGAAGGCCCCCTACCAGGCGCGGCAGGTCGAGAGCCGTGATGCGGGTCATCGTGCCGACGCGCAGGCTGCCCCGCAGGGTTCTCGACGCCTCGCCGACCACTTCCCTCGCGCGCTCGGCGGCCGCGACGACCGACTTGGCTTCCGGCAGGAACACCTCGCCCGCCGAGGCGTGACCGTGACCAACCGGACCCGGGCCCGCGCCCTCGACGTCGCGGCGGACACGGGCGCCCGCGTGGTCGGCACCCCGCGCGAGGCGGCCTCCGCCGCCGACATCGTCCTCGTCTGCCTGACCGACGACACGGCGGTGGGCGCGGTCCACCACGGGCCCGACGGCATCCTCGCCGGGCTGCGCCCGGGAACAACCGTCCTGGAGACCAGCACCGTCGCCCCGCAGACCGTCAGGACCCTCGCACCTCTGGTTCTCGAACGCGGCGCCACGCTCCTCGACACTCCGGTGTCCGGTTCCGTCGAACTCGCCACACGCGGCGAACTCACCTTCCTGGTCGGTGGCCCCGAAGAAGCACTCGCCCGGGTGCGCCCCGTCATGGACGTCCTGGCCACCCGCGTCCTCCACTTCGGGGTATCAGGCAACGGCAGCATCATGAAGCTCGCGATCAACTCACTCCTGCTGTCCATGGCAACAGCCTTGTCCGAAGCGCTGGTTCTCGCGGAACGCGCCGGCATCGACCGGGCCGCTGCCTACGACGCCTTCGCCCAGAGCGCGGCCGCGGCCCCCTTCGTGCTCTACAACCGCGACAACTTCGTACGACCGCAGGAAGCGCCCAACTGGAGGCGAACCGCGGGCTCGTCGACCAGGCGATGGCCTCGGGACTGGAAGACCGTGACGGCGTCTCCGTCCTGGCCGAACTCCTGCGGCACAACGCCACGGCTCAAGCACGGCAGCAGCCGGGGCAGCCGGATCGTAGCCATTGACGAGCATGCGCCGTGTGGCAGGAAGGGCTTGCGCACCCGCCCTGTTCATGTGGCACGCTCACCGGCGACCGGCCGGTCGGATCGAGCCGGGTCTCGTCACCAGGTTCGACCGTGGAAAGGCACCGCTATGCGCATCGGACTCCTCGGCACCGGCCCTTGGGCGCAGATGGCTCACGCCCCCGCCCTCAGTGGGCACGACGCGTGGGACTTCGCGGGCGTGTGGGGGCGTCGCCCCGACGCCGCCAAGGAGCTGGCCGACCAGCACGGGGTACCGGCCTACGACGATGTCGACGCCCTGCTCGCGGACGTGGACGCCGTCGCCGTGGCGCTGCCGCCGTCGATCCAGGCCGAGTTGGCGGTGCGGGCCGCGCGGGCGGGCCGGCATCTGCTGCTGGACAAGCCCCTCGCGCCGACGGTGGAGCAGGGGCGGGCCGTGGTCGACGCGGTGCGGGAGGCCGGGGTCGCGTCGGTGGTGTTCTTCACCACCCGCTTCCAGCCGGAGACCGAGGCCTGGATCACCGAACAGGCCGCGGCGGAGGGCTGGTTCACGGCTCGGGCCGAGTGGCTCGGCTCGGTGTTCACCAGCGACAGCCCGTTCGCGGCCTCGCCCTGGCGGCAGGAGAAGGGCGCGCTGTGGGACGTGGGCCCGCACGCCCTGTCCGTGGTGTTGCCGGTCCTCGGTGATGCACGGCGGGTGGCCGCCGCTGTGCGGGGTCCCGGCGACACCGTCGTGCTGGTTCTGGACCACGTCGGCGGTGCGTCCAGCACGCTGACGCTGAGTCTCACCGCGCCGACCGCCGCAGCGGGGGTCACGGTCGAACTGCGCGGCAAGGCGGGGGTGACCAGCCTTCCGAACAGCTCGGGCGATGCGGTGTCCGCCCTGGTACGGGCCGCCGACGCGCTGAGCGAGGCCGTACGCACGGGGCGGCCGCACTCGTGCGACGCGGTTTTCGGGCTGCGGGTCACCGAGATCCTGGCCGAGGCCGAGGCGATGGTGGACAGCGAGCCTGTCTGATCAGTCGCCCTGGGCCCGTCGCCTGATCACTCCCCGCCGGGCGGCTCCTCGTCCTCGTCGAACGGCTCGTCGCTCCACCGGAACCAGGCCCGCTCCCCCTCGATGTGCAGCAGGAACTCGGGCACGGGACCGTCCGGCGAGGTCAGCGTCACCTGTCGGCTGATCTCGTCGTAGGCCTCCTCCCACCGGATCCAGTGCCCGTCGTCGTCCGCTTGCGAAAGGGCCAGTTCACGCGCGAACAACTGCTCTACGCCACCGAACGCCGGACCGGCGGTGAACCTGCCCGACAGCCACGGGAAGTCGGCGTCGTCGATCAGGATCTCCCCGACCGACTCCTCGCCCGTGCGCACCTGCCAGACCTCGCCGACGAACCCCATGCCCGCCTCCATCCCGCCGTAGATCGACCTGGCGCCAGCATGGCATCCGGCACTGACAGTCGGCCCGGAACTGATGACAGCCCGGGCCGACCGCCCTACGGGTCTACAGGTCTACGGGTCTACGAATCGACATGCCTACCCGACGAAATTGAAGCTGGCCCGCTCCCGGGCGACCGGATAGCCGACCTCGGCGAAGTGCGCGGCCATCGGGAAGTTGCCCTGGTCCGTGGCCGCGGCGATGAACTCGGCGCCCCGCTCGACGAGGTAGTGGGTGCACTCGGCGAGCAGGTCGCGGGCGTAGCCGTGACCGCGCTGTTCCGGTACGACTCCGATGAAGCCGATGCACGGGCCCGACGGGTTGTGGGCCGGGATGTGAATGCCCGCAAGGTCCCCCTCGGGGGTGCGTGCGATCTGCCACCACTCGCGCGGGGACGGGCACCAGCGGCAGAAGTCGAGCTCCTCCTGTGCGGCCTTCTCAACTCCCCCTTGTTGGATGGCCCGTTGGGCGTGGGCGTCGAGGGTGACGGAGTGGATGCGGCGCAGTGCGTCGAAGAACACGGCGTCGTCGGGTTCGGGGGCGAAGACGAGGCGGCCTGGGCGTTCGGGCAGGCCGCACTCCGGGGTCCACCGGTAGATGAACCGCTCGACCAGGAGGTCGTAACCGGCCGCGCGCAGGGCGGTGAAGCGTGCCTCGGCGGCCGAGCGGGTCTCGGGGTTGTCGCGCCAGCCGGCGGGGAGGCTCAGTTCCACGTCGACGCGCCAGGGTGCGCTGCGCAGGAGTTCGGCGCCGGCCTCCTCCTCGCCCTCGATCAGGTCGAAGCAGTCGACGGCGAGGGGTTCGGTGTCGTTCGGGCCGCCCCACCAGGCGGCGCGTGCGACGACCGTGCCGTCGCGCAGTGCCACCCGCTGCCAGTCGGGGCGCCAGGTCGTCAGGCGGTGTGCGGCTCGGGCGCCGAGGGAGTCGGGAAGGGTGTCGAAAAGATGGGCGTCGCTCTCGTCGAGCGCGCGAATGACCAGATCGGTCATGGGTTTCCTCCGGGAGGGGTACTGCGTGGAGCGCTCCCGGTCAGGTCACATGTGGCACACCGGGTCAACGGGGAGGGAGCGCTGGGGTGTTGTGAACCTCATGGCACTCGCCTCCTTCCGCTGGTCTCAGGGCGTGCACGCACACGTTAGGGGGTTGATCTCCCGCCCGTCCAACGTGTTTCCGGGTCGGCCCGGCGGAGGGTGACTCCGCCGGGCCGGTCTGGGTCACTTCGGGAGTTGTCCCGGGTCGGTCGCCCAGCTCGTGTTGGGTTCGGTGGCGAGCCGGAAGTCCAGTCTGCCGCCCTTGAGCGTCAGGCTCGCGCCGGTCCACGCGCGCGTGAGGTCACGGCCGTCGAGGCGTACGGCGTCGATGTACTGGTGGGTGTCGTCGGCGTCGGGCGCGGTGATGACGAGGTCCGTGCGGCCGGGCCGGTCGACGACCGCCTTCGGGAAGAGCGGTGCGCCGAGCAGCAGGTCTGCGCTGCCCGGGGTGCGCGGATAGATCCCGAGGGCGGAGAGGACGTACCAGGCGGACATGGTGCCGAGGTCGTCGTTGCCGGGGAGGCCCTTGGGGCCGGTGCCGTAGGCCGTGTCGAGGATCTGGCGGACCGTCGCCTGGGTCTTCCAGGGCCGGCCGAGGGAGTTGTAGAGCCAGGGCGCGTGGATGTCGGGTTCGTTGGTCGGGTCGTAGCGCAGCGCGTCGCCGCCCCGGACCGACCAGGCGCCGTCGGCGGTGTGGAAGAAGCCGTCGAGCCGGGTTGCCGCCGTCTCAGGGCCGCCCATCGCCTCGGCCAGTCCCTGTACGTCCTGCGGGACCATCCAGACGTACGCGGCGGCCGAGCCCTGCGCGAAGCCGAGATCGCTCGCCGGGTTGAACGGGCCCACCCAGGAGCCGTCGAGGTTGCGGGCCTGGATGTAGCCGGTGGCGGGGTTGAAGACGTTGCGCCAGTAGGTGCCGCGATCGGCGAAGGTCTTCGCCTCGGCGGTGCGTCCCAGCAGCTTCGCCCATTGGGCGAGAGCCGAGTCCGCGACGGCGTCCTCCAGGGTCTCGGCGGCGCCGCCCCAGCAGTGACAGGCGTCCTGGGCGGCGTAGTGAGAGGTCATGTACTGGGCGAGGTTGGGTCGTTGGCCCACGCACTGGCCGGGGCAGCCGGCGTCCGAGAGTTCGTCCGGGTTGGGGACGGTGGCCTGGTGGACGAGGGAGTCGAAGGCGCCCTCGTAGTCGAAGTTGCGGACGCCCATGGCGTAGAACGTGGCCAGGGTCGCGGCGGTCGGGTCGCCCGTCATGACGTGGGTGGCGCCGCTGATGTGCACCCAGCGGTCCCAGATTCCGCCGTTCTGTTTCGAGAAGTTGTAGAGCGACTGGGCGAAGTCGCCCGCGACGGTGGGTTTGAGGAGGGCGAGGAGCTGTATCTGGGCGCGGTACTGGTCCCAGCCGGAGAAGTTGCTGTACTGCGCCCGCTGCCCGCGCGCCAACCGGTGCACGGCTTGGTCCATGCCCCAGTAGCGGCCGTCCTCGTCGCTGATCAGGTTGGGCTGCATCAGGGCGTGATAGAGCGCCGTGTAGAAGGTCTGGCGGCGTGCTGGGGTGGAGCCGTCGACGCGTACGGTGCTCAGTTCGCGGTCCCAGGCGCGGGCGCCCGCCTCGGCGACGTCGGCCACGCGCGCGTGCGGGGCGATCTCCTGACGCAGGTTGGACTCGGCTCCCCCGAGGCTGACGTAGGAGATGCCGATCCGCATGCGGACATCGTTGTCAGAGGCGGTGTCGAAGCCGACCCAGCCGCCGGAACCGCGTCCCGCGCGGTCGGCGCCGGTGGCGTATCCCTCGCCTCCGGAGGCGGTCGTCGACCCGGGTGACACGGTGCTGTCGTGCCAGGTGCCGACCGAGGAGAAGGCGCGGTCGAAGGAGGCGCTGAAGTAGAGCTTGTAGTAGCTCTTGCGGTTGTTGACGCCGCCGTTGGCGCGGCGCCCGCAGAAGGCGCCCGTGTACACCCAGCCGGTCACCTTGTGGTGGGCGGTGTCGATGTCGACGTGCGCGTCCTGGCTGCCGTTGAGGGAGTTGGAGACGCGGAAGAGCAGGTTCGCCGGGCGGTCGGCGGGGAAGGTGAAGTCGGCGACTCCGGCGCGCTTGCTGACGGCGAGGTCGGCGGTGGCGCCGGAGGCGAGGCCGAGGGTGTAGCGGCCGGGGGTGGCCTTCTCGTCGGCGTGCGAGAAGTTGGACGCGTACACGGCGTCCTTGGTGTCCGCCGAGGGCGACGAGGTGACGTCGCCGACGAACGGCATGATCGGTACGTCACCCGCCGCGCCGGGGTTGCAGCCGGCGCCGTTGACGTGGGTGAGGCTCAGGCCGCGGATGCGGGTGGCGCCGTACTCGTACCCGTTGGCGGCGCCCGTGCCGGTCTGGTCGCCGGTGGTGCTGGTCGGGGACCAGGCGATCATGCCGTACGGGAGGGTGGCGCCGGGGTAGGTGTTGCCGCCGTTGCTGGAGCCGATCAGGGGGTCGACGAGCGAGGACGGCCGGACGGACGGGACGGTCGCCGCGACGGCGGGGAGCGGGGCGGACGCGGCGAGCGCGGTCGTGACCGCCACGGCCGCGGCTCTGACACCGAACCGCCTTGCCGTGCCGAGGAGTTGGTGACGCATGCGTCAAGTCGCCTTTCGAGGAAGGGACATGGAGTGGAGACGGAAAAGACAGGGGGCGTCGCGAGGCTAGGAGGCCGTGCGATGGGAGGGAAGAGGCGCCCGGATACGGGTGATGAAGCGCGGGTGAACGCTTCGTCGGGCGCTTAAGTGATCCTTAAGTGGGGGTTAAGCCACCCATCTCACCACGTCTGTGCAGGTCAGCGCGGTGACGACTTCCCGCAGAACCGTTGGCCCGGCCCTCGGTCGTGCGTAACATCGGGCCCCGGCGGCGGTGTCGACGCTCGCTGTGAGAGCGCTCTCAATGCGTCGGCACCGTCCGCTCCGAACAGCCCGACTCGCCCGGAGGTCCCCCCACATGACTCCCCGTCACCAGCGCACGCTCGGCCGTCGCAAGCTCCTCTTCGCCCTCGGTGGCGCGGCGGTGGCCGCTCCCGCCGTGGCCGCACTCGCACCGCACGCCCTCGCGGACACCAAGTCCACGGAGACCGGCGCAGTTGAGGCCGGTGCGCTTCCGTTGACGCTGGTCAACAACAGCGGCTCGTTCGACAACGCGAACGTGCACGTCTACGTCGTAGGGAACGTGGACGGCAAGCAGGTGCGGGTCACCCCCGACGGGACGATCGCGCCGATCGCGCTCTCGGACAACGGCGCCGACGGCTTCACCGACTACGCGATCAGCCTCAACTCCGGTGCGGAGACGACGATTTCGCTCCCGTACCTGTCGGGCCGCATCTATGTGTCACTCGGCGCGAAGCTCAAGTTCAAGGCCGTGGCGGACGGCAACGGCAACCCCGCACTCCAGTACCCGGCCGGCTGGGTGACGTCCGACCCCAACTACGGGGTGCTGCACGACTGTGCCGAGTTCACGCACAACGCGTCCGGGATGTTCTGCAACACGACGATGGTCGACATGTTCAGCGTGCCCCTGAGCATCCGGCTGACCGGCGCGCAGGACCAGACGACGGGCACCCTGCGCGACGGCGGCCGGGCCTCGGTGTTCGACGCCGTACGGAAGGTCGAGGCGTTCGCCCCGCTTATCGTGGGCGACACGCGGGTGATCGCGCCGGGGCACGGGCTGGACGCGGGCCTGTTCGCCGCGGACTACTTCGCGCCGTACATCGACGAGGTGTGGAGCACGTACACCGGCAAGGACCTCACCGTCACCACGAACGCGGGTGCCTTCACCGGGCGGGTGCGCGCCGGCCAGTTCACTTTCACCGGCCCGGCTTCGGTCTCGTTCGCCAAGCCGTCGACCCGGGACGTGCTGTTCTGCGACGGCAACCTGGCCGCCCCGAACGACGGCACCACGGGCCCGGTCGCGGCGGTGCTCGGCGCCGGTTTCAACCGCTCGACGCTCCTGTCGAACCCCGCCCAGCCGACCACCGACGCGTCGAGTTTCTACGCCACCGACCTCACGAACCACTACGCGAAGGCGATCCACGCGGCGACCGCCGACGGCAAGGCGTACGGCTTCGCCTTCGACGACGTGGCGGACTTCGCGTCGTACGTCCAGGACACGGCGCCGACGGGGATACGGCTGACGCTCACGCCGTTCTAGGCGCTCGGCGTGCGGGGCCGGTCCCGCCGTAGGAGCGTGGTGGTGTGGGAAAGGTGCGCGTGCCGTCGTTCCGCCGGGATCGGGAGCCGGCCCGGCGGGGGTGGCTCCGGGGCGCGCCGGCGCCG
>NZ_JBXVPZ010000190.1:0-17790 GCF_057961495.1 Streptomyces sp. P5F9
GGTGATCCCCGCGCCCCTGTTGCCCTTCCGCACAGCCCCCACACCTTCCCGCGTTGCCGGAACACCCGTACGTGCTGGCATCCTTGAGACGGAACGCGTAGGAAGCGTGCGGTACACCCCCTCCGCCCGATCCTTCTGTACTTTCTTCGTGACCGCCCGTCGCCGAACCAGGAGCCCCGGCCACGTGACCCCCGTGAGCAGCTCACCGCACGGCCAGTCGCCGCTGCGCACCGTGCAGGTGCTCGGCGGAGGCAATGCCGCCAGTAGCGCGCATGTGCGCTCCCTGGCCTCCGGGCTCGTCGCGCGGGGCGTGCGGGTCACGGTGTGTGCCCCCGTCGAGGCCGATCACACCTACGACTTCACGGGCGTCGGTGCCGAACACGTGCACGTGCCGCGCAGCAGCGACCCGTCGTCCGTCGCCGCGCTGCGGGCGGCCTGCGCGGACGCCGACCTGGTCCACGCGCACGGCCTGCACGCCTCCTTCCGCGCCGTCCTCGCCCTCAGTGGCCGCCGCACCCCGCTCGTCGTGACGTGGCACAACCGCGCCCATGCCGAAGGAGCCCGGGCGCACCTGCTGCGGCTGCTGGAGCGGCGGGTCGTGAAGGCCGCCGTGGTCGTCCTCGGCACCACGTCCGATCTGGTCGACCGGGCCCGGCGGACCGGCGCCCGGGACGCCCGCCTCGCCGCCGTCGCGCTGCCCGGGCCGCGCCGAGCCGCCGTGGACCATGACGATCCCGATCGGCTGAGCCCCAAGCTCCGGGCCGAACTCGGCGCCACCGACCGCCCGTTGCTCATCGCCGTCGGCTCCCTCGACCGTCAGCGGGGCTACGACACGCTCCTGGACGCCTCGCGCGGCTGGTGCCGCCTCGATCCGGCGCCGTTGCTCGTGATCGCGGGGGAGGGGCCGCTGCGGGGCGAGTTGCAGCGCCGGATCGAGAGCGAGGAGCTGCCGGTGCGGCTCATCGGACGGCGCGACGACGTGAGCGAACTTCTCGCCGCCGCCGATCTCGCACTCCTGCCGAGCAGTTGGGAGTCCCGCTCGGTGATCGCCCAAGAGGCCCTGCACGCCCGCGTACCGCTCGTCGCGACCGCCGTCGGAGGCATCCCCGAACTCGTCGGCGATGCCGCTGAACTCGTGCCCTACGGCGACGCGAAGGCCCTCGCCGACGCGGTCACCGGACTGTTGCGCGACCCCGAACGCCGGGAACTGCTCCGGGAGAAGGGCGCCCGGCAGGCGGCCAGTTGGCCCACCGAGGACGAGACCGTCGCCCAAGTCCTCAGCGTCTACGACGAGTTGACGCAGCCCCTGCCGTTCACTTGAGAATGGCCCATCAGGGGACGAGTCTGCGCGCGCGCAGGGCCAGGCTCAACGCCAGTACCGTCTGCGGGTCTTCGAGGTCCGTGCCGAGCAACTCCCCGATCCGGGCAAGCCGGTTGTAGAGGGTCTGCCGGTTGAGATGCAGCTCGCGGGCTGTCTCCGCCTTGCGGCCCGCGTGCGCCAAGTACGTTTCCAGGGTGGGCAGTAGCGGCGGCTTGGAGCGGTTGTCGTGGTCGCGGAGCGGGCCGATCGCCCGGTCCACGAAGGCCGCCAGGTCCGGGTGGTCGCGCAGTCGCCACAGCAGCAGCTCGATGTCCAGGCGCCGGGCGTCGTACCAGGGTTGGTCGGTCAGGCCCTGTGCCGCCGTCGCGGTCTCGGCCGCGTGCCGTAGACCCGCCGACGCGGCCGCCCAGCCGCCGGCCACGCCGACGACCACGATCGGCGGCTGTGCGCCCGGGCGTTGCATGCCGGCGCGCTCAACTCCCGCGCGCAGGGCCGCCGCCACTCGGTCCGCGACCGCCGACCGTTCCGACTCCGAGCGCAGGCCGAGGAGCAGCGGGACGCGGCCCTCGACCGGTCGTACGCCCAGCAGGACCGGCACGCCCACCGAGGCCAGTTCCTCGGCGACCGCGCGGGCCAGGACCGCCCAGCCGCCGCCGGGGGCGGCCAGTGCGTCGCCCAGCCGCATCACCACGGGCAGCAGCGGGCTGGTGCCGGGCTTGAAGCCCAGTACCCGGGCCTGTGCCGGGGCGTCCTCGGCGGCGATGCGGCCCTCGGCGAGGTCGGTGAGGAAGTCGCCGCGTCCGCGTGCCGCCAGCTCCTCCTCCTGGCGGGCCTGCATCAGGACCACGGCCAGGATGTCGGCGGCCCGTTCGGCGGCGATGCGGTGCACGGGGGCGAGCGGCGCCCGTACCGGGAGCAGGACGATCCGCGCCCGCACCGAACCCGTACCGGGACCGCCCCCGGGCACGTCCACCACTACCGAACCGGTGGGCGGCGAGGCGTCCTTGTGCTGGCCGCGCAGCCCCTCCCACACCTGGAGCGGGTCGGCGCCCTCGGGTCCCGACCCCGTCGCGTAGAGGAGTTGGCCGTCCGGGGTCTCCAGGAAGACCGGGTTGCCGCTGAAGTCGGCCAGGATGCCCAGGACTTGGGGGATTCCGCCGCCGCCGAGCAGGGCCTCCGTGCAGCGGCGGTGGACCTCCTCGGCCTGCTGGAGCAGCGCGTAGTGGCCGTTGACGATCTCGGTGTGGATCTCCTCGGTGACCGCGACGAACGGCACCTCGCGGTGCAGCTGGACGAGGGGGAGGCCGGTCGCGCGGGCCGTCTCGACCAGGGTGGCGGGGAGGCGGTCGAAGCGCGGGCCCAGTTCCACGACCAGGGCCGCGATGCCTCGCTCGGCGAGGGTGCGGACGAACGCGCGTTGCTCCGCCGGGCGCGTACCGAGGCCGTAGCCCGTGGTCAGGAGGAGTTCGCCGCCCTTGAGGAGGGAGGCGATGTTCGGGACCTCGCCGGCGTGCACCCAGCGCACGGTCCGCTGGAGCCGGTCGGCGCCCGCCAGGATCTCCGGCAGCCCGCTGCGCAGCCCGGGCAGCTCCAGCGCCCGCTGAACGGTGATGCCGGCGCCCTGGCTGTCGAATGTGCTGTCCGTACGGCTGTCCATGCAGCGGACGGTACCTGCGCGGATGCCCTGTGCACATCTCGGGCCTAAGCAGGCGCGATGTTGTGGTTGTAGCGGAACACGTTGTCGGGGTCGTACTCCCGCTTCACCGCCGCCAGCCGCCGGGTGTTCTCGGCACCCAGGCCCGCCGTCACGCGGTCCGTGCCCTCGTCGCCGATGAAGTTGAGGTAGGCCGCGCCGGTGCTCCAGGGCTGGACCCGGGCGCGGACGTCCCTGACCCACGCGATGCAGCGTTCGTCGTCGGCCGCGTCCTCCCACATGCCGAAAGGGTGCACAGCCCAGGGCGCGGTCCGGAACGGCAGCGGGTACTCGGCGGGGCCGGACGCGATCGCGCCGCCCTGCGGGAACAGCACGTGCTGGGTGCCTGTGGGGACCGGCATGCTCTCGCCGAGGGCGCAGAAGACGTCCGTGAACTCGTCGGGCGCGCCCGTCAGGTACTCCGCCGACCAGTAGTTCCGCATACCCGGCGGATCGTCGAACATCGTCTGGAACATGGCGTAGGGCAGCGCGGTGACGATCTCGATCTCGTGCGGCAGGGCCAGCAGCGGCTGGGCCAGCTTGCTCATGTCCTCCTCGGCGCCGACGTAGGTGATCAGCGCGCCGCACAGCCGCTTGCCGACCAGGTGCTCGGGGACGAACTCCTCGGGCGGGGCGGTCAGATAGATGACTCCGCCGCTCGCCTCCTGCGGGCCGGTCTCGATGATCTCGCGGTAGGTCCGGACGACGTCGGGGCCGTGCTCGGGCTCGTACATCACCATGGCGATGGAGAATTCGGGCAGTTCGTGCAGTCTCAGGGTGAGCGCGGTGGCGATGCCGAAGTTCCCGCCGCCGCCGTGGAGTGCCCAGAAGAGTTCCGGGTTCTCCTCGGCGCTCGCGTGGACCACGTTCGCGTCGGCGGTCACCAGGTCGACGCCGAGCAGGTTGTCGACGGCGAGACCGAAGGAGCGGTCCAGCCAGCCGGTGCCGCCGCCGAGGACGAAGCCGCCGACGCCGGTGGTGGAGACGCGGCCGCCGGTGGTGGCGAGACCGTGTTCCTGGGTCGCGCCGTCCAGTTCGATCATGGTGGCCCCGCCGGCGATCCGTACCGCCCGGGCCGCGGGATGGACCGTCACCTCGCGCATATGGCGCAGGTCCACGACGAGCGCCCCGTCGCCCAGTGCCATGCCCGCGACGCTGTGCCCGCCGCCGCGCACCGCGATCGGCAGATCCAGTTCGCGCCCGAAACGTACGGCCCGTACGACGTCGGCCTCGGACACACACTGGGCGATCACGGCCGGCCGCCGGTCGATCATCGCGTTGAAGACGGCACGGGCGTCGTCGTAACCCTGATCCCCCGGGGCGAACACGTCGCCGACCAGATCCTCGCGCAACGCGGTGAGGGCCGCGCCCGTCGTCGAGAGGGAAGCCATGGCCGCCCCCCTTTCAGAGAAGGGGCTTTTGTCCGCTTTCAGCCTAGGCGGGCGACGTGCGGCGGTCGCGCCGGGCCGCCGCACGTCACCAAGCCGTAAGGATCAGCCGGCCGCGCCCAGTACAGCAGCAGGGCCCGGACCGCGCGTCGCGGTCCGGGCCCTGCTGCGGTGCGTCAGCTCTTTGCGGTGTCGTCGCCCGCCTGCCCGGCGGCCTCAGCCGCGGCGGCCTTCTCGCGCATCTTGCGCACCAGCTCCGCTTTCTGGTCGGCCGCGCCCTGGCGGTCGAGGTTGCGGTGCGGACCGTGGTTCTGCCGTTCGGCGCGGGACTGCTTCTTGCGCTTGCCGCCGCCCATGCCCACGGGGTTGTTGATGTTCTTGCTCACGGTCACGGGTTCTCCCGGTAGTGATGTGGAGTGATCTACGGATTCATCGGAAGAACACGACAAGGACGTTACCCGGTTCCGTCGGCCCCGCCCACCAACCTGTTCGCCGCCGCGGGCGTTGTGCCCGGCCAGGCGCCCCGCTCGGACAGGTGGAGAACGAGGGCGCCGATGTTCCAGGCATCGTCCTCGCCGCGGTGGTGCCGGCCTTCGAGCCGCAGCCCGGCGATCTCCAGGGCCTGCGCCATGCCCGGGCGTTTGCGCAGGCCGTGCGCCTCGGTGAAGGCCGCTTTGGCGTTGGTGTGGTGCCGGCCGAAGGGATAGGGCGTCCGGGTGTGCCGGCACTGCCGGGTGAACTGGTTGCGGTCGTAGTCGCCCCAGCTGGTCCACGGGCGGGACCCGGCGTGGTGGTCGGCCGCCAGCAGCCGGCACGCCTCGGCGAAGCCGACCCCTCCGTCCACCTCGTGCTGCGTGAGGCCGGTCAGCTCCGTGCAGAACTCGCTGACCGCGGACCGGACGGGACGCACCAGGATCCGATGCCGGGCGAGGCGCTCCGCGTCGGCCAGGTCGACGACGGTCAGCCCGATCTCGATGATCTCGCTGGCCGCGCCCGGCGGCCGGTCGCGGTCCCAGCAGGTGGCTTCGACATCCACCACGTTCAGGAGCCGCTCGGCCCCGGTGCTGTCCATGCTGTCCATGGCGGGAAGGGTAGGGACGAGTGGCGGCCGCGGCACCTGGATTTTCCCGCTGCGGTGGGATGCGGCGGTGCCGCTGTCCCCGGGCACATCCCTGGCCCGGGGCGCGTGCTCGGCCGGTGTCAGCCGCCGTAGGCTCCCGAAGCCGTCAGGCGCAGGGCCGTGTCGATCAGGGGGACGTGGCTGAAGGCCTGCGGGAAGTTGCCGACCTGGCGTTGCAGGCGCGGGTCCCACTCCTCGGCGAGGAGGCCCAGGTCGTTGCGGAGCGACAGGAGCTTCTCGAAGAGCTTGCGGGCCTC
Source organism: Streptomyces sp. P5F9 (assembly GCF_057961495.1). Classification (NCBI taxonomy): domain Bacteria; kingdom Bacillati; phylum Actinomycetota; class Actinomycetes; order Kitasatosporales; family Streptomycetaceae; genus Streptomyces; species Streptomyces sp. P5F9. The sequence goes on from NZ_JBXVPZ010000190.1 coordinate 5,780, forward strand.
GTCCACGCGGCCGATCATCGCGAGGTCGTCCGCCATCCAGAACGAGCAGGCGAGGAACGCGCCCTCGTCGCCGGGGAGGCCGTCGACGCCCTCGTCCGTGCCCGAGGTCGGGTAGCGCAGGATGAAGCCGTCCGGCGTGGACAGCTCGCGCTGGATCGCCTCGATGGTGCCGATCACGCGCTTGTCGTCCGGGGGCAGGAAGCCCATCTGCGGGATGAGGAGCAGCGAGGCGTCCAGCTCCTTCGAGCCGTACGACTGCGTGAAGGTGTTGCGCTCCTTGTCGTAGCCGCGCTCGCACACGTCCCGGTGGATGTCGTCGCGCAGCTCGCGCCACTTCTCCAGCGGGCCGTCCGCGTCGCCCGACTCGATCAGCTTGATCGTGCGGTCGACCGCGACCCAGGCCATCACCTTCGAGTGCACGAAGTGGCGGCGCGGGCCGCGCACCTCCCAGATGCCCTCGTCGGGCTCGTCCCAGTGCTTCTCCAGGTAGCGGATCAGCTTCAGCTGGAGGAGGGAGGCGTAGTCGTTGCGGGCCAGGCCCGTCATGTGGGCCAGGTGCAGGGCCTCGGTGACCTCGCCGTAGACGTCCAGCTGGAGCTGGTGCGCGGCGCCGTTGCCCACCCGGACCGGGCCGGAGTTCTCGTAGCCGGGCAGCCAGTCCAGCTCCGCCTCGCCGAGCTCGCGCTCGCCGGCGATGCCGTACATGATCTGCAAGTTCTCCGGGTCGCCTGCGACGGCCCGCAGGAGCCACTCGCGCCAGGCGCGGGCCTCCTCGCGGTAGCCGGTGCGCAGGAGCGAGGAGAGGGTGATGGCCGCGTCGCGGAGCCAGGTGTAGCGGTAGTCCCAGTTGCGCACACCGCCGATCTCCTCCGGGAGGGAGGTGGTGGGCGCGGCGACAATGCCGCCCGTGGGGGCGTAGGTGAGGGCCTTCAGCGTGATCAGGGAGCGGACGACGGCCTCGCGGTACGGGCCGTGGTACGTGCACTGGTCGACCCAGTCGCGCCAGAAGTCCTCCGTGGCCTCCAGCGACTGCTCCGGCTCGGGGAGCGGCGGCGGCTGCTTGTGCGAGGGCTCCCACGAGATCGTGAACGCGATGCGGTCACCCGGCGCGACCGTGAAGTCCGAGTACGTGGTCAGGGACTTCCCGTAGGTCTCGCAGTCGGTGTCGAACCACACGGAGTCAGGGCCCGCGACGGCGACCGTGCGGCCCTCGTGCTTGTGCACCCAGGGGACGACCCGGCCGTAGGAGAAACGCATCCGGAGGGCCGAGCGCATCGGGACGCGGCCGGAGATGCCTTCCACGATGCGGATCAGCTGGGGGGCGCCGTCGCGAGGGGGCATGAAATCGGTCACGCGGACCGTGCCTCGCGGGGTGTCCCACTCGGACTCCAGGATCAGCGAGTCGCCGCGGTAGCCCCGCCGGACCGCGGTGGGCGGAGGCGCGTCGGAGGCGTGGGCCGGGCCCAGCCGCCAGAAGCCGTGTTCCTCGGTGCCCAGCAGACCGGCGAAGATGGCATGGGAGTCGAATCGGGGCAGGCACAGCCAGTCCACCGTGCCGTCCCGGCAGACCAGGGCAGCGGTCTGCATGTCTCCGATGAGTGCGTAATCTTCGATGCGCCCGGCCACGTGCAACTCCAGTCGAACGGCCACGTCGCCCCACGAAAAAAAGGGGGCGGTCGCTGTGTGCGGTCAAGGGATCGTTTGTAGTGCGTCGTTGAGCCATGAAGCAAATGACGGTCGTTGCTCAACGAACTGACGAGCTCTCGTTGTTCCGGGTAATACGGGCGGGGGTGGTGCCGTGTTCCGGACCGGCTCGGCAGCGAGTGTCCGAGCAGGATACGACGCACGTAGATGATCTGTGTGCCGCTCTCGCCAACGGACCTGGGCCGAACGGGTGAGCACCCGGTGAGAAGCAGGTAACCAGGGCGCGTCTGTGTCGACGGGAGGCGCGTTCATGTCGACGCAGGTCGCGTCCGTGTCGGGGCGGGCGCGGAGCGTGGCCGGAAGCCATCTCCTCCGGGCGCTGATACCCTGGTAGCCCGTGGACCGGTGGGCAAGAAACCCCCGAACCGCAGCGACGGCGCCTCCAGAAAAACCCGGGTTCTCCGGGCGGGCAGCCGCACCGCACCCCAGACCGCGACCACGGGAGCCCCCTCTTGGCCATGCCGCCCGCTACGTTTCGGAATAGCACAGCCCGAAACAGCAACACCACGACGACCAAGCACATCTTCGTCACCGGGGGTGTCGCCTCCTCACTCGGCAAGGGCCTCACCGCCTCCAGCCTCGGCATGCTCCTCAAGGCGCGGGGCCTGCGCGTCGTGATGCAGAAGCTCGACCCGTACCTGAACGTCGACCCCGGCACGATGAACCCCTTCCAGCACGGTGAGGTGTTCGTCACCAACGACGGTGCCGAGACCGACCTCGACATCGGCCACTACGAGCGTTTCCTCGACCGCGACCTGGACGGCAGCGCCAACGTCACTACGGGCCAGGTCTACTCGACGGTCATCGCCAAGGAGCGGCGCGGCGAGTACCTGGGCGACACCGTGCAGGTCATCCCGCACATCACCAACGAGATCAAGCACCGCATCCGGCGCATGGCGACCGACGAGGTCGACGTCGTCATCACCGAGGTCGGCGGCACGGTCGGCGACATCGAGTCGCTGCCCTTCCTGGAGACGGTCCGCCAGGTCCGCCACGAGGTCGGCCGCGACAACGTGTTCGTCGTCCACATCTCGCTCCTCCCGTACATCGGCCCCTCGGGCGAGCTGAAGACCAAGCCGACCCAGCACTCGGTCGCGGCCCTGCGCAACATCGGCATCCAGCCCGATGCCATCGTGCTGCGCTCCGACCGCGAGGTGCCGACCGCGATCAAGCGCAAGATCTCGCTGATGTGCGACGTCGACGAGGCCGCCGTGGTGGCCTGCCCCGACGCCCGCTCGATCTACGACATCCCCAAGACCGTGCACAGCGAGGGCCTGGACGCCTATGTCGTCCGCAAGCTGGACCTCCCGTTCCGTGATGTGGACTGGCGGACCTGGGACGACCTGCTCGACCGCGTCCACAACCCGCTGCACGAGATCAACCTCGCGCTGGTCGGCAAGTACATCGACCTGCCCGACGCCTACCTCTCGGTCACCGAGGCGCTGCGCGCCGGCGGGTTCGCCAACAAGGCCCGCGTGAAGATCAAGTGGGTCACCTCGGACGACTGCAAGACCCCGGCGGGTGCCGCGGGGCAGCTCGCCGACGTGGACGCGATCTGCATCCCCGGCGGCTTCGGGGACCGCGGTGTCTCCGGCAAGGTCGGCGCCATCCAGTACGCCCGCGAGCACAAGATCCCGCTGCTCGGCCTGTGCCTGGGCCTCCAGTGCATCGTGATCGAGGCCGCGCGCAACCTGGCCGGCATCGCGGACGCCAACTCCACCGAGTTCGACGCGGCCACCGGCCACCCGGTCATCTCCACCATGGCCGAGCAGCTCGACATCGTCGCCGGCGAGGGCGACATGGGCGGCACCATGCGCCTGGGCATGTACCCGGCCAAGCTCGCCGAGGGCTCCATCGTGCGCGAGGTCTACGACGGCAAGGAGTACGTCGAGGAGCGCCACCGCCACCGCTACGAGGTGAACAACGCCTACCGCGCCGAGCTGGAGAAGAAGGCCGGTCTGCAGTTCTCCGGCACGTCCCCGGACGGCAAGCTCGTGGAGTACGTGGAGTACCCGCGCGAGGCGCACCCCTACCTCGTCGCGACCCAGGCCCACCCCGAGCTGCGCTCCCGCCCGACCCGGCCGCACCCGCTCTTCGCGGGCCTGGTCAAGGCGGCCGTGGCACGCAAGACGGGCAAGTAGTACGAAGGTTGTACGGTGACCGGGGTGCGCGCCTTCAAGAGGTGTGCACCCCGGCCGTATGTGGACATCCGGTTCGTGACATTCCTGTACGTGTGTTTCGGGTACGTGTGGAGGGACAGCGCATGACGATCAAGGACACCCCGGAGGAGTGGGAGATCCGGGCGACCGTGACCCCCTTCGTCGGCAACAAGACCTCCGTGCGCACCGACGACGTGGTCATGCCCGACGGCACGGTCGTGCACCGCGACTACCAGGTCCACCCCGGCTCCGTGGCGATCCTCGCCCTCGATGAGGAGGACCGGGTGCTGGTCATCAAGCAGTACCGCCACCCCGTACGGCAGAAGCTGTGGGAGATCCCGGCCGGACTGCTCGACGTCCCCGGTGAGAACCCGCTGCACGCCGCCCAGCGCGAGCTGTACGAGGAGGCGCACGTCAAGGCCGAGGACTGGCGGGTGCTGACCGACGTCTACACCACGCCCGGCGGCTGCGACGAGGCCATCCGCGTCTTCCTGGCCCGCGATCTCTCCGAGGCCGACGGACAGCGCTTCGAGGTCGAGGACGAGGAGGCCGACATGGAGCACGCGCGTGTGCCCGTCGACGAGCTGGTCCGCGGGGTCCTCGCCGGCGAGCTGCACAACAACTGCCTCGCCGTCGGCGTCCTCTCCCTGGTCGCCGCCCGGCACGGCGACGGCCTCGACGCGCTGCGCCCCGCCGAGGCGCCGTGGCCCGCGCGTCCCTTCGAGTCCTGAACCCGCCCTCACCCGCACCTCACCCACGCCTCACCCTTTCCGCCTCTTTCGGCGTCTTCCGGTGTGACGATCGGCTGATCCGATCGGGGGACGTGCCCGCCGCGCTCCGCACGGTTCGTCGCAGAGCGTGAACTAGGCTCTGGAATCACCCGATCCGGAGTCCCGGCGGGCTATGCGCGTGCAGTGGGACGGGAGTGTGGCCCGTGACGGATCAGGCGGTGGACACCGGCGGCGTGAGGCTGTCCGAGGACACTTCTCCCGAGGGCCAATTCCTGGGCCGCGCAAGAGAGTTGAAGGAGCTCCGAGCCGACATCGAGCGCGCGGGCCTGGACACCATCGCGGGCCGCAAGGCCCCCCGCGCGCGCGTCCTCCTCATCGCGGGCAGGCCCGGCTCCGGCCGCAGCGCGCTGGCCGAGGAACTCGTCCGACAGGTCGCTGACCGTTACGACGCCGGTGTGTTCCGGGCACGGCTGAGCGAGCCCGACGGCACCCCCGTCCCCACCGAGCGCACCGTCCGCGAACTCCTCACCGCCCTGGAGCTGCCGACCCCGGCCGGCGCCTCCGAGGACGACCTTTCGGACATCCTGCGCGCGGCCCTCACCGACCGGCGGGCGCTGCTCCTGCTCGACGACGCGGCCGACGCCGAGCAGGTCGACGCGCTGCTGCCGGACTCCCCGGACTGCCTGGTCGTCGCCGTCTCCGGCGGCCCGCTCACCGGCATCGCCGACGTCCGCCCCTGCACCCTGGGCGGCCTCGACACCAAGTCCGCGCTGGAACTCCTCACCCGCTACACCGGCGCGGTCCGCATCACCGTCGACCCGGTCGCCGCCGAGGGCCTCGTCGAGGTGTGCCAGTCCCAGCCGGCCGCGCTGACCCTGGCCGGCGGCTGGCTCGCCGCCCGGCCGCAGGCGGCCGTCGCCGACCTCGCCAAGCACCTGCATGCCGAGAGCGACGAGGGCACGCCCCTGAGCCGCGTCTTCCGGCTCGTCTACGGCTCGCTGCCCAGCCCCGCCGCCCGGATACTGCGACTGCTCTCTCTCGCCCCGGCCGGCCTGGTCGACCCGCAGACCGCCTCCGCGCTCGCCGGCTGCTCCGTCAACGGCGCCCGCACCACCCTGGACGACTTCGTCGCCGCCGGCCTGCTGCGGGCCCTGGACTCGCCGCTGCCGCAGTACGAGGTCCCCGGCTGCCTCCAGCCCCTCCTGCGCGCCCTCGCCGAGACCCAGGACCGCCCGGCCGAACTCCAGCTGGCCCGCGCCCGCATGCTGGAGCGCACCGTACGGCTGCTCCAGTCCTGCCGCGCCATCACCGAGACGGACAGTCCCCAGGCCCGCGAGAAACTCCTCGGCACGCCCCGCGCGCTGCGCTTCCCGACCCCCCGCGCCGCCGCCGACTGGCTCCGCGTCCGCCAGCCCGCCCTGCTCGCCTCCGCCCGCCTCGCGGTCGCCGACGGCGAACTCGACACGCTGGCCCGCCGGTTGATGTCCCAGCTCGTGCGGGCGATGGTCGCCCACTTCGGCACCCAGGCCGCCGCACCCGAGCTCTACGGCATCCACCGCCTCGTCCTCGACGTGGCCGAGCGGCGGAACCTGCCCCGCGAGAAGGCCGCCGCGCTGCTCAACCTCGCCGATCTGGACGCGCAGACCGGCCGGACGACCGAGGCGCTGGCCCGCTACCGGGCCGCGCTGGACGCCGGACGCGAAGCGAATGACCCGTATGCGACCGGCCGCGCGATGGAATCCGTAGGCGGCGCGCACCAGGAGCTCGGGGACCACGACCGGGCCGCCGACTGGTTCGGCCGCGCGCTCGCCCAGCGGCAGGCCCGGGACGAGCGCGTGGACGCCGCCCGGCTCTACGGCCGGATCGGCGCCGCGCACACGTACGCGGGCCGCTACGGCGAGGCGCTCAGGAACTGGCGGGCGGCCGTCGCCGGGCACCGCAAGAACGGTGATGTGGCCGCCCAGGCAAGGGCGTTGAGCGAGCTGGCGAGGGTCCAGGAGTACGCGGGCCGCCCCGAGGAGTCGCTCGCGACCTGCCACGAGGCCGTCGAGTGGGCGCGCCGCGCCGAGGATGTACGGCTGCAGGCGGCGCTGCAGCTGCGGCTGGCCGACACCCTCGACCGGCTCGGCGATCCGGCGTCCGCCGCGCTGCACCGGGGGACGGCCGAGCGGATGCTGGGCGAGGAGCTTCTGGAGGGCGATTCCGCCCCCGAAACCCCGGAATCCACCTCCGAACCTCTGGAACATGACGCTAACGCCTGCGAAATCCGTAGTACATCCGCAGAAGATTGATGCATTGAAAGGCTAGACACGGAGAACACCTTCATTAGACTGGCTCTGCCGCACCTTCTCCTGCGGTCTCCCGGTGCGCTCACGCATGTCCGGGTATGAGATGTATTGCCCCACACCCTCTGAGCCAAGGACCGTGATCGACGTGAAGGTCGGCATCCCCCGCGAGGTCAAGAACAACGAGTTCCGGGTGGCCATCACCCCCGCCGGCGTGCACGAGCTGGTGCGCCACGGCCACCAGGTCTTCATCGAGCAGGACGCCGGCGTCGGCTCCTCGATCACGGACGACGAGTACGTCTCGGCCGGTGCGCGGATCCTGGCCACCGCCGACGAGGTGTGGGCCACCACCGACCTGCTGCTCAAGGTCAAGGAGCCCATCGCCGAGGAGTACCACCGCCTCCGCAAGGACCAGACGCTCTTCACGTACCTGCACCTGGCCGCTTCCAAGGAGTGCACCGACGCGCTCGTCGAGTCCGGCACCACGGCGATCGCCTACGAGACCGTCGAACTCCCGGGCCGCGCGCTCCCGTTGCTCGCCCCGATGTCCGAGGTCGCGGGCCGGCTGGCCCCGCAGGTCGGCGCCTACCACCTGATGCGCTCGGTCGGCGGCCGCGGTGTCCTCCCCGGCGGTGTCCCCGGCACCCAGCCCGCGCGGGCCGTCGTCATCGGCGGCGGTGTCTCCGGCTGGAACGCCACGCAGATCGCCGTCGGCATGGGCTTCCACGTCACGCTGCTCGACCGCGACATCAACAAGCTCCGCGAGGCCGACAAGGTCTTCGGCACCAAGGTCCGGGCGATCATGTCCAACGCCTTCGAGCTGGAGAAGGCCGTCCTGGACGCCGACCTCGTCATCGGCGCGGTGCTCATCCCGGGCGCCAAGGCGCCGAAGCTGGTCACCAACGAACTCGTGTCGCGGATGAAGCCCGGAAGTGTTCTTGTCGACATCGCGATCGACCAGGGCGGCTGCTTCGAGGACTCGCGCCCGACGACCCATGCCGAGCCGACCTTCGCGGTCCACAACTCGGTCTTCTACTGCGTCGCCAACATGCCCGGCGCGGTGCCCAACACGTCGACCTACGCGCTCACCAACGCGACGCTCCCGTACATCGTGGAGCTCGCGAACCGCGGCTGGGCCGACGCGCTGCGACGTGATCCTGCTCTCGCCAAGGGTCTCAACACCCATGACGGCAAGGTGATTTACCGCGAGGTCGCCGAGGCGCACGGACTGGAGCACGTCGAGCTGGAATCGCTGCTCGGCTGACTCTGTCGACTAAGTCACCGTTCGGCAAAAGGCGATACGTCAACACAGGTCGTCAACTCAGCGCACCCGGCCGGACCTTGCTCGACAGGTCCGGCCGGAAGTGTGTGTATGGTCACTTTGCGGCACTCGGTCAACTCGCGCCGAACGTAACCCTTGAACCGATTCGTGCACCGGTGAAACCTGCCGTGCGACTGCCGTACGCCCTTGACAGAGGGATGTTTCATTGCCGACACATCGGGCCGGGTCCGGCGGATTGTGTTGCTGCGAACACCCGACACGCCATAGAGTCGCCGAACGTCGGCATGGTGCCACGCTGACCTATCGAGAAGTTCCCTGGTCACCAAGGAGGTAAGACGACTTGTGAATGAGTCGACATTTTCTCCCGGGGGTGGTCAACCAGGAATGCCTGCAAAGGGCCAGGAGCCCGCGGGGTTCGAGGCTGTCGGCTCCGTCGCGGTGCGTACCTTCGCAGCCCACCAGGGTCACCACAAGCCAGGGGTGACTCAGCCAGCACACCAGAGCATGGATGGCCATCACGTGAACGCCATGGCCGGCGACGGAAGGGGCGCGCCCCGCAACCATTTCGCCGACTACGACGAACTGCCCGACGGGCACTTCTACGACCCCGACGCCGAGTACGAGCCCGATCCCGAGTACGCGGCCACACTCGCGCCCGACGCTGCCCGCCAGCGCCGTGAGCGCGTGGGCCCGACCGGACGCCCGCTGCCCTACTTCCCGATCCCGGGTCCGCTGACCAGTCACGGCCCCGCGACGATCATCGCGATGTGCAACCAGAAGGGCGGCGTCGGCAAGACGACGTCGACCATCAACCTGGGTGCCGCGCTCGCGGAGTACGGCCGGCGCGTACTGCTCGTCGACTTCGACCCGCAGGGCGCGCTGTCGGTCGGACTGGGCGTCAATCCCATGGAGTTGGACCTCACCGTCTACAACCTGCTCATGGAGCGGGGCATGTCGGCCGACGAGGTGCTTCTCAAGACAGCTGTCCCGAACATGGACTTGCTGCCCAGCAACATCGACTTGTCGGCCGCCGAAGTGCAGTTGGTGAGCGAGGTCGCCCGAGAGTCCACCCTGCAGCGGGCGTTGAAGCCGCTGATGGCCGACTACGACTACATCGTGATCGACTGTCAGCCCTCCCTCGGCCTGCTCACCGTGAACGCCCTGACGGCGGCTCACAAGGTGATCGTGCCGCTGGAGTGCGAGTTCTTCGCGCTGCGTGGTGTCGCGCTGCTGACGGAGACCATCGAGAAGGTCCAGGAGCGCCTCAACCCCGAGTTGGAGCTCGACGGGATCCTCGCCACGATGTACGACTCCCGCACCGTGCACAGCCGTGAGGTCCTCGCGCGCGTGGTCGAGGCGTTCGACGATCACGTCTACCACACGGTCATCGGCCGCACGGTGCGCTTCCCGGAGACCACGGTCGCCGGTGAGCCGATCACCACGTACGCCTCCAACTCCGTCGGTGCCGCCGCCTATCGCCAGCTCGCCAGGGAGGTGCTCGCCCGGTGTCACGCCGAGTGAGTCTGCCGGGGGCCGACGAACTGTTCCGTACGACAGGGGGGATGGCGCTTCAGTCGTCCACCCCGAGGAGCCGGGCCAACGGCGAGGCCCGGGTACCGGCTCCGGCGGGGGAGAGCGACGGTGCCGCCGCCGGGGAGGACGCCCCGCAGTCCGTACCCGCCCAGGGCGGTGACGGAGAGGGCGCCGAGCACGTAGCGGCGGACTCGGACGGCGGCGAGTCCCGCAGCCGGTCCGCGGACGGCTCAGGACGACGTCAGGAGGCGCAAGAAGGTTCTGCCCAGCCTCGGAAGCAGCGCCAGCGGGCGCAGGCCAACCGCCGGCCCAGCGGGCGGGAGCGGCACGACGAGAAGATCACCGTGTACGTCTCCGCCGAGGAACTCATCGACCTGGAGCACGCGCGCCTGATGCTCCGGGGCGAGCACGGCCTCGCGGTCGACCGCGGCCGGATCGTGCGCGAGGCGGTCGCCGTCGTCCTGGCCGATCTGGAGTCCCGCGGGGACGCGAGCATTCTCGTACGCCGGCTTCGCGGGCGGTAGCGGTAGCCTGCGGGGGCCATGACCTCGAACGACGCTCCCGCATCCGGCGCACCCGCCGGCCGTCGGCGTGCGCTCGGGAAGGGGCCGGGTACGGCTCCGGCGGTCGAGGCCGAGGTCGTCGTAGCGGAGCCGGAGCCGGTGCCTGAGGTCGTCGCGCCCGCGCCCGAAGTGCCCGAGCCGGCCGCTGAACAGCCGGAAGTGGCCGAAGAAGCCGATGACGGGGTTTTCAAGGTTCGGCTCGCCAACTTCGAGGGGCCCTTCGACCTCCTCCTCCAGCTGATCTCGAAGCACAAGCTCGATGTCACCGAGGTGGCGCTGTCCAAGGTCACCGACGAGTTCATGGCGCACATCAAGGCGATGGGTCCTGACTGGGACCTGGACGAGACGACCGAGTTCCTGGTCGTCGCGGCGACGCTGCTGGATCTGAAGGCGGCGCGGCTGCTGCCCGCCGCCGAGGTCGAGGACGAGGGCGATCTCGCGTTGCTGGAGGCGCGGGACCTGTTGTTCGCGCGGTTGTTGCAGTACCGGGCGTACAAGCAGATCGCCGACATCTTCAACCGGCGGCTCGACGAAGAGGCCCGGCGCTACCCCCGTACCGTCGGACTCGAACCGCACCACGCCGAGCTGCTGCCCGAGGTCGTCATCCGGATCGGGCCCGAGGGCTTCGCCAAGCTGGCCGTGAAGGCGATGCAGCCCAGGCCCAAGCCGCAGGTGTACATCGACCACATCCACGCGCCGCTCGTCAGCGTGCAGGAGCAGGCCGGGATCGTGGTCGCGCGGCTGCGGGAGCTCGGCGAGGCCAGCTTCAGCGTGCTCGTGGACGACACCGACGACACCCTGACCGTCGTAGCGAGGTTCCTGGCCCTTCTGGAGCTGTACCGGGAGAAGGCCGTCGCTCTGGACCAGGAGACCGCGCTCGGGGACCTGATCGTGCGCTGGACCGGTGGGGAGGGGGAAGGCGAGCCCGTGGTGACGGACGAGTTCGACCGGCCGCCCGAGCCCGTCAAGGACGAGCCCGCCAAGGAGGAGAAGGCGTGAGCGAGGAGACCACTGAGGCAGCCGCGGGCGGGCCCGCCGTCGCGGATCTCGACCTCAAGCCCGCCCTGGAGGCCGTCCTGATGGTCGTGGACGAGCCCGCGACCGTGGAACACCTCGCGAAAATACTCCAGCGGCCCAAACGGCGGATCGCGGACGCGTTGCGTGAGCTGGCCGACGAGTACACCGTCCAGGGGCGTGGTTTCGAGCTGCGGCTGATCGCGGGCGGGTGGCGGTTCTACTCCCGGCCGGAGTACGCGCCGGCCGTCGAGGGCTTCGTCCTGGACGGCCAGCAGGCCCGGCTCACCCAGGCGGCGCTGGAGACCCTGGCGGTCGTCGCGTACCGCCAGCCGGTCAGCCGCAGCAGGGTCTCGATGGTCCGCGGAGTCAACTGCGACGGTGTGATGCGCACCCTCCTTCAGCGGGGTCTGGTCGAGGAGGCGGGCACGGAACCCGAAACAGGTGCGATCCTGTACGTGACGACGAACTACTTTCTGGAGCGGATGGGCCTGCGAGGCCTGGACGAGCTCCCGGAGCTCGCGCCCTTCCTCCCTGAGGCTGAGGCGATCGAGGCGGAGACGCTGGAAGGGGTCCCGTCGTTCGATCCGGATGCACCGGATGCAGATGCAGACGAAACGACGACGACGGAACTTTGATGCGAAGCAGTGGCAGTGGCAGCAGTGGTGGCGGCGGTAGGAGCGGCGGGCGTGGCAACCCCCGCGGGACCGGCGGGGGCGGCAATCCCCGGGGTTCCGGTG
>NZ_JBXVPZ010000191.1:0-17766 GCF_057961495.1 Streptomyces sp. P5F9
GATGAGGACACTTCGACCACCGCGACTTCGGATGCCCACACTCCTTGAAGAACGACCCCATCCCACGAACCAACGAAAGCGACACAAGAATCCCGACGTGGACTATGCCTGGTTATGACTTGCTTCACAGCGTTCAGCCTCTCACACGCTGCTGCTTCACCCAGGATTCGACTTCCGAGACCCTGAACCGCATCTTTGCATTGGCGCCTCCGCCAAATCTATACGAAGCCAACCCCAGTCGCGCAGCGTTTCTATACAGCCAAGAAACCGAGACACTGAGATACTCAGCCGTCTCCTTGACAGTCATGAATTTCGTTCCCATAAATTCCTAGTAATCGTCGGGAGACACGAGTGAGAGCCGAGGAATCATCCTTCCTCGGATCTCCATTTGTTGCGGAACACCTCGTTACGAAATCGGATTACGTCACCATCCTTGCGCAGAGGTGTCCTTGCGCTTCCTTAGCGGGCGCCGAATATTGACCTTGACAGCAGAGGATAGGGACAGCCCTTCCAGACACGATTCGATCCCCGAGTTCGCTACGGCTCCACCGCCAAGCGCAGCCGAGGACGAACAGCATCAATGGTCTGCACGATCTCCGGTTTCGGTAACCGGGGATCGTGGACTATAGTCCGCGCAGCCGGGAGCTTAGAGGGTGTCTCGCGTGGTGACTTTTGCCAGCTTCTTGTGGCAGATCAGGGCTGCGGCGAGGCCGAGGAGTTGCTGCCCTTCTTCGTATCGGCCGGTGAGCCGGCCGTAGACGAACAGCCAGGATATCGACCGCTCGATCTTCCAGCGATGGCGGCCAAGCCATTCACCGGACTCGATTCCCGGACGGGCATCCCGAGGGGTCAGGCCGCAGTCGGAGCCAGGCCAAGTGGTCAGCCGAGAAGTACACCGTGTAGGCGCTGATCTTGACCGGTCGCCGTCGGCATGATCCGCGCCGGAAGCGGATGGCGGGTAATCGCCAAGAACAGCGGCTTGAACACGTGGCTGTAGTACAAGTTTCCCCCGGGCGCCGCGACGGCCAACCGGAGTCCCTGCGCATCGGGCAGGAGGTGCAGTTGGCTGGCCTTCTTGCCGCGATCGACCGGGTTCGGCCCAGTCAGCGCTCCCCCGTTTTCATACGAACAGACGCTGCGTCGACGATCGCCGAAGTCCAGTCGACCTCGCCCCTGGCCCCGAGTTCGTCCAGGACCGCGCGGTGCAGCCGGTGCCACGGGCCCGCCTTGGTCCACCCCGGGAACCGGCGATGCGCCGTCGCCGGTAAGGCGCCGAACGTCGGCGGCAGATGCTGCCAGGCGCAACCGCTGGTCAGGACGTACACCACAGCAGTGAAGACCGCCCGCTTGTCACCCGGGAAGGTCCCACCGCCCTGCGGACGAGCAGCGAACGACGGCAGCAACGGAGCTACCAGCTCCCAGAGTTCGTCAGGAACCACCCGCCGCGACAGATCAGCAGCAGCGGACATGCCAGCCCAGGCCCTGCTTAGGGTAGTTGGCTCCTACACCCAGGCGCGTTGGAAGGGACGGGCAAGCACCAGAGGCGGCTGGGTAGGGTCGTGCCACACCGAGCTGAAGAGGTAGTCGCATGGCCAACGAGATTGTGATCGCGCAGACGACCATCGACGACGAGGACCAGGCAAGGGCGCTGGCGCGGGGTGCGGTTGAGAGCAAGTTGGCAGCCGGCGTTCACATCGACGCGCCGATCACCGCCGTCTACTGGTGGAAGGACGAGGTCGAGACGGCGCAGGAGTGGCGTATCTCGTACATGACGACGACAGACCTTCTCCCGCAGCTGGAGGCATGGCTCTCCGAGAGGCACCCGTACGACGTCCCCCAGTGGATCACGCTGCCTGTGACCGGAGGGTCGGAGGCGTATCTGTCGTGGGTTGTTAAGGAGACGACACGGGAGTGAGGAGCGACGTGCCGTGTGGCGGCGATGTGTTCTGAGCTTGCCGGTGTACCGATCGAGGGGATCGATTCAGGACGCGAACTGCCGCAAGTGGTGGGCGAGTTCCCGCTCACTGTCGGGGAGCCATGCGGCGATTTTCGCGGCGCGTTCTTTGCCCATCGTGTTCGGCTTGGCCTGTGACGCGGCCGTGAACTGGCGCGATACGTAGACGCCTTGGTCGACGTCGCCTCCGCGCAGCAGGGCCGAGGCGAGGTCACCGAGGACGACGACGCCGCCGTCCGGTAGTTCGTCCCCGAGGCGGTCGACCGCGGTGTCGGCCGTGGCGGTGAGTTCGGATCGCCTCAACTGCCCGTACACGGAAAGGGCCAACGAATCCATTCGGTACGGCGTAACGAAGCGGACCCATGCCTGTTCGCTGGTGTGATCCGCGAAGTCGTAAGCGAAGCGTGCTTGGTCAAGCGCACGCAGCGCCCCTGTCTCGTCGCCGACCGCGGCAGCTTCCTCCGCGTGCCTTCCGAGAACCCAGGCCGCGGCCGTGGCGTTGCCGTGGCCGCGCACATCCTGGGAGGCCTGGGACAGGAGTTCTAGCTTCCTCTTGGGTGTCGGTGCCCCGTAGCTGGCGTAGGTGAGAGCCAAGGCTCTGAGGGGAGGGTGCCCGGCCTTCGCCGCGCACTCGGTCGTGACGTCGTAGTAGGCGCCGGCCTTGTCGTACTCGCCCAGGTCCCAGGCCACCCATCCGGCAAGGGCGGCGGTTTCTCCGGCTGCGATGGTGAGAGCCCGTTCGTGCGCGCCGGCGTGAGGCAGGGCCGCGGTGATCGCGTCGAGGTGCGACTCAACTGTGCTTTGCAAGCGGCGGGCGCTGAGGTTGAGTTCCTGGACGTGCAGGTCAGCAGCTCGGTTGATGAGCGCAACGGCGGCGGGCGTGTCGATGCGGGAGCCCTTGCTGAGAGCAAAGGCGAGCCGCCCCCAGGGCTCGGCAGCCGCGCTTACGCCGATGGCGGCGCTGCCCAGCAACGTGCGGCGCTTCACGTCGTCCTGGTCCTCCTCTTCACGGACGTTCTCCCACCTCCGTCGGGTGCGGGCGGCCTTGGCCGCCCGCAGTAGTTCTTCGAAGGGGACGCCGGAAGCCACTGCGATGTGGGCGAGTGTGTGGTTCGTCGGGATGTTCTCGGACTTCTCGTAGCGGCTGATCTCCCGGCGGGTCAGAGTTTCCCGGCCCGAGACCGCGTTGATCGCGTCTGCCTGCTGTTCCTGTGTCCGGCCTGCGTCCTTGCGGAGCCGGAGCAACAGTTCGGCGAACGGATCTGACATGAGTGTGACCTCTGTTGTGGGCGGATTTCAATCATGGCCTCAATTCCCCCCGGGGTTTCCCCCCTTGACAGATTTTTCCCCCTCTGGATTCCCCTGGTAGACGGCTACGTAGCGCGGTGCGATGGGCTCATGACCACGTTCCGTAAGCCGAGCGACCGATGCCAGCCGGTGCTGCTCTGGGGCGAGATCAAGTTAGGCGGCCATCTCCTGCCGAATCCGGTCCAGGGCATGGTCTGCGACTTCCCTGATCTCCGGCAGCCGATAGTCCGCCGCGCGCACGATGCGTTGCAACTGGTGGGGAAGTCGCTGGCGGACAGCTTCCTCGACGGCGGTGTGCAGGGATTGCGCGGCGCTGCCTGGGTCGTCGGCGGCCAGCCGTACTTGGGCCACGGTGATGAGCTCGATCACGCGCCACTGCGGGGCGACGGTAGTCGTCGGTACAGGGCTGCCCTGCTCGATCAGCTGTATGGCGATGTCGGTCCTGTCGGTGGCCATCAGCCCTCGCAGACGGATCTCGTGCAGGGCGTAGGGGTTGAACAACGACGTGTGTTCGGTCTCGTCGAGGAGCCGGTTCGTCTCCCGCATCGCCTCGTCGAACAGGGGCTGGTTCCGGAGGACGCCGGCCGCACGGGCGAGCAGCGGAAGTACGGCTGCCTTCGCCTCGTTGTGCGGTGCGACGGCAGCCGCGTGCTGCAGACGGTCGACGGCGGCTCCGTGGAGGCGGGCCTTGCGCAGTTCGTTGCC
This sequence comes from Streptomyces sp. P5F9, assembly GCF_057961495.1. Classification (NCBI taxonomy): domain Bacteria; kingdom Bacillati; phylum Actinomycetota; class Actinomycetes; order Kitasatosporales; family Streptomycetaceae; genus Streptomyces; species Streptomyces sp. P5F9. The sequence goes on from NZ_JBXVPZ010000191.1 coordinate 3,968, forward strand.
GTGCATGCGCAACACGTAGGAGGTGAAGGGCGGTTCGCCGAAGTAGCGGGCGATGTCGATGCTCTTCGCAGTCCAGTGGGCGGCGGTGCTCAGTCGTTCCTCCGGCAGGACGTTGCCCAGCGCGACGCCGAGGCCGACACGGGCTCGGGCCAGGAGGTGGAGGACGTCGCGTTCCGTGTGGCCGTCCTCCATGCGGGCTTCGAGCCGGGCGACCAGGGGCCACAACTCGGCGACGGCTTCGGAGGCGTGTCCGGACTGGCGGGCGATCTCGGCGAGGCGGACCGTGGACTCGCCGAACTGGAGCATGGCGCGGTGGTCGGTGTCGGCTGGATCGGTGACGCCGACGATGTGCGGGGGCAGACACAGGGTCTCCGCGACGTGTCGGCGGGAGCCGATGTCGTCAAGGCTCCGTTTGCCGAGTTCGAGGAGCGAGATGTACGTCTTGTCGTAGCCGAGGAGCCGCCCGAGTTCGGACTGGTTCATGCCATGCACGGCACGGTGGAAGCGCAGGATCGCCCCGATATCGCGCGAAGCGAGGACTGCCTCGGCCTGCGGGGTTGCCCAGTGCCACACGGTGTGTTGCGAGTGCCGCAGGACCATCGACCTGTCCATGTTCCGTCACATCCGTGCGTACCAGGCGGCGATGGACTGCTTGTATCCGTCCGGCATGGTCAGGGTGGGTACTTCGTCAGCGGTGAACATGCCGAGCTGCTTGTGCTCGTGACTCACCACGGGGGTCTTGTCCGGGGCGAGGACCATGCAGCCGTAGGTGACGATCACGACTCGTCGGTCCGGCATGGCCACGGGCAGAGGCTGATAGATCCACACGTCCAGCAGAGGACCGGCCTTGACCGCCCAGCCGGTCTCCTCCTCGATCTCCCTCTCCACTGCCAACTCAGGCGTGCCATCGGAGGGTTCGAGTCGCCCGCCGGGCAGCTCCCACTCCTCGCGTTCGTTCTTCAGCAGCAGTACACGTCGGTGACTGTCAACGGCGACGCCCTTGACGGAGACGGGCCAGGTGGGGGGCGTGTACGCCATCGCTCTCCTCGGATTGCACGTACGGCCGGGGGTGGTCGGAACGTAGCACGCAGCCGGTGGCCCGGGTGGGGCGTGGGCGAATTGCCCGAGTCGACAATCTGTCGCTTTACCCCCGGTCCAGCGGCGCCGAACAGTGGGACCAATCCACCGCAGCCAAGGAGATCCGTGATGCGCCGAGTTCAGCAGCCGTACACCGATGTCTTCGTGCGCAACCGTGTCGACCTGGCTGCGCCGGGAGCCGAGGAGAAGATCGCGGGGCGGCTGCGGGACACGGGCCTGGTCACTGTCGACGGTCTCGTTTCGCGCGCTGCCGTGCTCGCCTTCGCGACGCGGACCATGAATGTCATGCCGCACCGCGACAGCGACTCGGACGGGCTCACCACTATCCGCGACACCCGCCGCCACGCGCATCGGACGGGATTTGCCGGGCTCGGCAACGGCCCGCTTGATCCGCACACCGAACGCTCCGGCACCCCCCATCCGCCCCGTCTGATGCTCCTCGTGTGCGGGCAAGCCGCCGGCACCGGCGGGGAATGCCTGCTCACCGACGGACGGGCCATGCACTCCGACCTCTTCACCGGCGAGCAGGAGGCGGGGACTGCGCTGGCACAAGCACGCACCGCGTTCTTCGGGGCCGGAGACGGTCACGCCACACAGGTGTTCACCGTCCACGACGATCTGCGGGTGTCCGTGCGCCTGCGGTTCGACGGGCTTGCGCGCTGGAACCCGATAGTGCAGCCCTACCTCCCGCAACTGCGAGCAGCAGCCGGACGTCACCAGGTACGTCTCGCGCTGGCTCCCGGTCAGGGTTACCTGCTGGACAACGAACGCTGGCTTCACGCGCGGCGTGCCTTCACTGGAGACCGTCTCTTCTGGCGTGCCATTGGCCAGCCCCTGTTTCCCATGCCCCGAGGGTTTGCGCCGGCCCCCGCCTCCGGCCGTACACCCATGTTTTCGGAGGCGGGGTGATGACGCGGCGAGCCCAGCCGCTCGCTGCAGGAGCGATGACATCCCGCACGTCTGCCGCCGCTGCTATCGAGACCTGGGACCAAGCGGATGAGGGCGGCTTCAGGGTCGATTTCCCTCCGGATGAGCGCCGCATTGGGCAGATGAGACGGATCACCAGGGCTCAACTGCGCCACTGGGACCTGGCGATGCTGACCGACGACGCCACGCTCGTCGTCTCCGAGTTGGTCGGCAACGCCATCAAGCACGGCAAGGGACTACCGGTCGGGCTCCGAGTGCGGCACTCCGCCTACGAACTGCGCATCGAAGTGACCGACGGCACCCGTACTCCGGCCCGGCTGTGTTCCGCCGGCGTGGCCGACGAGAACGGCCGCGGCCTGCTACTCGTCGCCGCCCTCGCGAAGGAGTGGGGGGTGAGCACCGATGGCACCATGACGTGGTGCTCCCTCGCGATCCCCGATGGGACGTCGTGATGGTCGCAGTGTCGGCTGATGTCGCCGTGCGGCTGCTGCGCCCGCGAACCTCCAACGATCACGACACGCTGGGTGTGGTCCTCTTCGGCCTTCGCCGCTCGCTCGCCGGCGAGGCGATCGACGAGCAGCTGTACGAGGACCTGGAAGCCGTACTTGGCGAGCACGCCCACCCTGACCTGTATCTGGTCGCGGCCATCGCCGCGCGCTTCCGGGAGGCGACCACCACGTTCGTGGAGATCGTTCCCTACCTCGTGCAGCCGTACCCGGTCGACGAGATTCGGCGCCTCATCTACCTGAGCGCCGAGCACCCCCACCCCGACGACGCACCGGGCCACCTCCGACGGTTCGCCCTGGCCATCCTCGCGATTCTCGACCTGATGGGAGACACAGCCTCATGACGCGCGCTACGTCGAGGGAGGCACGCTCCAGGACCAGCACGCACGCCCCAGCCAGCCGCCTCGTGCCGTACATCACCGCACGCCAAGGCGAACAGGCCGACTCGCTGTCGAGCTTGGGTTTGCGGCCCGGCGGCAAGGGCCTATTCTACCTGAACGAAGGACCGGGCGATCGGGACGAGCGGGGCGTGCTCTGGGCACGCTGCTCCCAGTCCCGCCACGGCAATGACATCGTCGGGAGACCGCGGTGGCGGGACGTGCACCCTTCGCGGCAGCGCGAGTGCATGGAAGAACTCCGGTGCCAGGTGTGCGTGCAGCAGCCCAGCCACACCCATCTGGGATACCTGTTCCTGGCCGCGCGGTACGACACCAGGTCCACGGACGGCTGGGAAGGGCACCTCACGGCCCAGCCGCCTCTATGTCTGGAGCACGCGAAGGCCGCCGTCGACCAGTGCGGATACCTCGTGCGGGCCGGAGCCGTCGCGCTCCGGGCCAGAGTGCCGCGGCTGCACGGCGTGATCGGGACGCTCTACCGCACCGGTGCCGACGGACGCCCCGAACCCGTGGAGTTCGACAGCGAGTCGGCACGAACCCCGCTGCCTTACAGGCACCGGCAGTGGACCCCGTGGTTCCTGGCCTCCCAACTCGTGCGCGAGCTACGAGGCGTCACCGTCGTCGACCTGGACGACCTCGTTTCCGCCGCTTAGAAGAAGCGGCTCCGAGAACGCCGACCAGAGGAGAGGCATGCATAAGGACACCGACTTCACGAATCCACCCCGCCGTCGCACGGGGGCGCTCGCCATCATCCGGGACGAGACCGGTGCGGTGCTCATGGTGCAGAAGAGCTACAAGGACGGAGCCTTTGGACTGCCGGGCGGCTGCGCGGATGGAGACGAGCCGCCGCACCTGGCTTGCGCGCGGGAGGTGCGCGAGGAAACGAGCCTGATCATCACGCCGGGACGGCTCCTTGCGGTCGACTACGTTCCACGCAACGAGGAGACCGGGGCGACAGAGGGGCTCAACCTCGTCTACGACCTCGGCACCGTGCCGAACGACACCAAGGTCGTCCTGCCCGAAGCGACCCCGGGCGAACAGCCGGAGCTGATCGGGTACCGGTTCGTACTGCTCCACCAACTGGCCGAAGTGGCCGGAGCGCACACCGAGCGGCGCATTCGAGCAGCCGTCGCGGCGCTGGAAGACCCGTCCCTGCACCCCGCATACCTCGTGGAAGGCCGGCCGGTCCCAGCCGACGCGTCATGAACTTCCGCTCCCTGCCTGCGAAGACCCTGACGCCCTGCCCAGGGCGGAGGACTCACAACAGGGGGACGGGCTTCCAAGACCCCGCTCTGATCGTCCCTTTGAGACGGCCGACGGCCGGAGTGGTCCCCGATGAGATCAGAGCAGAAAGAGAGCGCAACGCGTGACGAGCAACAAGAAGGCCACCGTCAGGGCCGCGATGGCCCAGATCAAGAAGGACACCAAGGACAACCCCAACCCGAAGTCGACGAACACCCAAGGGGCTCTCTCGGACCGACACGTCCGCAATCACACGCCGGACAGCCTCTACGGCGACGACGCAACCACTACCAAGTAACCGGTAACCGGAACCCGCACAACCGCTGACCAGGCGCAGCGCGACGCAAGATTGCCAGCCCGTCATCGGCTTCGCGCAGGTCGCTGATGACCGTGCAACAGATGGCCGGACCTGACGCCGACGCCATCAGATTCATCGACGCTGCCGGCCTCGGCCAGGTCACCGCGTCACGCACCCCGTGGGCAGCCCCCGCTCCTGGCCCCCGTGCGCGGCAGTCCCGTTCTCATCCACTGCCGCGCACGGGTTCAACTCCCTTTCGCAGAGCCCCACTTGACTCCCTTTTGTTCTCACGACCTGGAGAGTGCATTGCTCACAGCCCCGACCTTCGACAGCGTCGAAGGTGCCTACATTGCTCTGTTGCGGCTCGCAACAGAGCGACCAGAGCATCGGATTGACGCACGCGGCAACGCCGCCCGTGAAGTGATCGGAGTCGGCTTCCGGCTCACCGATCCCCGCCAGCGCCTGCCGTACCTGGCCGAGCGTAAGGCGAATCCGGTATTCCAGTTCGCCGAGGCCCTCTGGTACCTGGCTGGTCGCCGGGACCTGGAGATGATCGGCTACTACTCGACGTCGATGCACGCTAGCAGCGCCGACGGCATCCGTCTCGGTGGGTCCGCCTACGGGCACACGTTGTTCAGCCCGATCCGTGGCGGCCGGTCTCAGTTCGACCAGGTGGTGCAGCTGCTGCTCAACGAGGCCGACAGCAAACGCGGCTACCTGCCGGTGTTCGCGGCGAAGGAACTCGCCGACCTCGACAACCCCGACGTCGCGTGCCTGGCCGGATTGCACCTGCTGCTGCGCGACGGGCGACTGCACATGGTGTGCAACATGCGGGCGAACGACCTCGACTGCGGCCTGCTGTCCGACGTCTTCTCCTTCACGATGATCCACGAGTACGCAGCCATCCAACTCGGCCTGGAGCTGGGGACGTACACGCACACGATCGGGTCCGCCCACGTCAACGACAGCGACGCCGAGCGCGTCAAGCGAGTCCTGGAGGAGGCGGACTCCCGGACGGCGCCGCCGTCCTTCCCGTTCCCGGCGATGCCGCGCAACACCGAGGGTTCAACCATCGCGGACGTTCTGCACCACGAACACGTGATTCGTACGAACTATCGCCGCTACAGCGCCGAGGACATCGCGAGCCTGGACCTGGATCCGTACTGGCAGCAGGTGGTGCTGCTCTTCGAGTTGTACCGGCAGATCCAGCACGACCAGGCCGCCGTGGTCGACCCGGCTGTCCTGGCCGCGCTCGATTCCGGTCTGCGCTGGCTCATGGAACGCAAGTGGCCGGTCTGCACCGCGACTTCGGGTGGAGGTTCCCGGTGAGCGGCAGCCGACCGATGAGCGGCGCGGTGGTCGAGGGCATCGACTTCGACCGCTGGGCGGTCATCCTGTGCAAACCCGACGCCGTGGCACGTGGCTTGGTCGACCGGATCCTCGGGATGATCTGTGCAGCGGGTATCGCCATCTCGGACCGTCTGGACCTGATCGCCGAGCCGTGGCAGCCGCACGTCGTCTACCGGGATCTCCTCGCCGACACGGGCCGCCACAACCTACCCTATCTGCCGACTTTGATCGATGACGCGTTCGCGGGCCGGCAGGTCACCGTGGCGCTCTCGCACGGTGAACCCGGCCTCCATGCCCGGCTGCGCCAGTTGATCGGACACACCGATCCGGCCCGGGCAGTGGCCGGCACGATCCGCGGTGACCTGGGCGACGATAGCCTTAAGGCGGCCGAGGCGGAGCACCGTCTCGTGCGCAACCTCGTTCACACCAGCGACGACGCGTCTGGCGCCCGCCGGGAGTACGGCACCTGGTACGGGCCCGGCCGCCGCCTGCAGATCGCCGACTTCAACCGGTGCTCGGTGATCCTGTGCAAGCCGGATGCCGTCGATCGCCGCTTGGTGGAGGCCATCCTTGAGCGGATCGAGGCCGCGGACTGCACGGTCGCCAGCCGCCGTGACGTCACCGTGCAGCCGTGGCAGGCCCATGTCCACTACTGGGACCTCCTCGCCTACGCGGACCACTTCACCGACCGGGACATCCCCACATGCCTGGACGACGCCTACGCGGGCAAAGCGGTGACCGTCGCTCTCGCCCACGGTGAGCCAGGCATCCACAACCGACTGCGGCAGCTCATCGGCCACTTCGACCCACCGCGGGCGGCGCCCGACACGATCCGAGGCGACCTCGGCCACGACAGCCTGGAGCGCGCCCTCGACGAGAAGCGTCTCGTGCACAACCTCGTGCACACCTCGGACGACGCGGACGCCGCCCGCCGCGACTTCGGCACCTGGTTCGGCGCCAACCGCCGCGGCCTGCTAACCACACCCACCCCGATCCCCGCTCAGCCCAAGCCCACCGACCGCTGAACGTCCGGCTCCTGGAGGCCCCCATGACCGCTCCCGCCGTACTGCGCCGCCGCCTGCTTCCGCTCCTGACCGGGGAGCAGATCGGCGAGTTGAAGCCCGCGCTCGCCGAGGTGATCGAGTACCGCAAGTCCGGGCTGTCCCTCAACCACATCGTCGGCTGCCCCCTAGAGTGCGGCTACTGCGTCCGCCACCTCTTCGACAACTTCGGCATGAAGACACCAAAGCGTCTGATGACCGACGAAGCCGCGGTCACCGCGCTGATCGGCCACCCCTACTTCCGGCCGCACCTGACGCCGATCCAGCTGTTCAACCGGGCCACCGACCCGATGCTGCCCGTGGTCAAGCCGCACCTGTTCGCCGTACTGCGCGACCTCGACGACCGCGGCCTGACCGACCATGTTCTGGTCATCACGCGGTGGCGCGTGAGCGCCGAGGACTGCGCCGTCCTCAACTCGTACACGAACCTGCGCCTGACCGTTTTGGTGACGCACTCCGGCATCGACGACCCGGTCATCGAACCGGTTAACTCGACGTACGCGGCCGACAGTCTGCGCATGCTGTACGAGCACGCCGACCGCTACCGGACCGTCCTGTACTGGCGGCCGATCGTGCCGGGCCTCAACGACTCCGACGAGCACCTGGAGCGGGCCCGCGAACTGTCCCTGCACGCCCACGCCACCGTGTTCACGGGCCTGTTCTTCCGCGACGAGATCAGGGCCTACTACACGGCGAACGGCCTGCCCGTGCCGTACGACGACACGGCCCGCCGCAAGATCATGCCGGAAAAGGCCGAGCAGCGAAACCTGAACGCCTTCGACACGGCGAAGCTCCCCGGGGCGGCGCCGTGGGGAACGCTGTTCCGCAAGACGAGCTGCGGCGTCGCCTACGCGCATGGTGAGGCCGACTACAACGGCCACTACGGAATCGAGGAACTGTGCCGCATCTGCCCGCCCGAGCAGATCGCCTTGTGTAAAGGGACTTGGACCAGTCCGGATCTGGCGGAAGTTACCCGGCAGGCGCGCGCCCTCGGCGCGATCGGCGACGTTGAGATCAACGATCGTGCCATCGTCGTGGAGGGACTGGACGAGCCGCCCCGCTACTACCTCCAGCACGGGTTCGGCTACCAGTGCCACGACCGCGCCAAGCCCCACATGTACCGCCAGCACGGCCGGGCCCCCATCGGCTGGGAGGCGGAGAACGGACCCGCAACGCCATGAACTTCGCCTCCTGGCCCACGCTGCTCGTCGTCGACGTGGAAGGCAACGGCACCAACCCTCCCGACCTCGTCGAGATCGCCGCACTCCCCGTCCGCGTCGGAGTCGCGGACACCACCACGGCCGGGGCATGGCTGATCCGGCCCGAACGGCCGGTCACGGCACGCGCGGCCGGCATCCACGGCCTGACCAACGACGTCCTCGCCGACCAACCCGTGTGGGCTCAACTCGCCGACCAGGTCCACGAGTTCCTCGGCCGGGACTGGATCGGTGCCCACAACGCGCACGTCGACTACCGGGAGCTGCACCGCCACCTCCCGAAGTGGGAGCCGGCCGGAGTCATCGACACCCTGCGCCTCGCCAAGGCGACCTACAAGAACCTGCCCTCCTACACCCTCGACGCCCTGATCAAGCACGTGGCACCGGACCTGTCGCAGGCCCCGCGAGTCGGCCGGCACCGCGCGACCTTCGACGCCTACGCCACGGCACAGCTCCTGCTCGCCATGGCCGGCCGCTACGAGACCTGGGACCAGCTGATCGCCGTGGCCGTGCCGCCCAGCCTGCCCGGCGCCCCACAACCAGAAGAGGACCCCACCCTGCGGTGACCACCGACCAGCCCATCCGAATCGGCGTGCTCGGCACCCACTCCACCGGCAAGACCACACTCCTGAAGCGCATAGAGATGGAACTGCGCGCCGAAGGAATCACCGCGGGACGCACCGGCCGACTCGGCAAACGCGCCGCAGCGGCCGGCCTGCCCAAGATGCAACACCACACCGCCCAGTCCACCGAGTGGATCCTCACGCAAGGCATCGCCGACGAGATCGCCGCCATCGCACAAGGCGCCGAAGTCGTCCTTCTCGACCGGGCCGCCCACGACGCCGTCGCCTACTTCCACGCCGCGCTGGAATACCGCGGCGAAACCGCTCCCCGGGTGGAACGCGAGCGACTTCTCACGCTCGCCGCCACCCAACTCCCCAAGTACAACCTGCTGTTGGCAACCGTCCTCGACCAAAGCGTGCTCGTCGCCAGCGGCCACGACCCCCGCTACCGGCGCCTCGTCGACCACCACGTGCACCAGCTCCTGGACCGCGACGACATCCCCCACCTTCGAGTCCACAGCGACCCCGACAGTCAAGCCCACATCGTCGACGAAGCCCTGCGGAGCTGCCTGGCGGAGGCCCTCGTATGACATCCGCGCTGCCTGGGGGCACCATCACCATCGCCGGGAAGACCGTATCCAGACTCGGCTTCGGCACCATGAGCCTGACCGGCCCCGGAACGTGGGGCGAGCCCGCAGACCGTGAGACCGCGCTCAGCATCCTGCACCAGGCCGTGCACACGTACGGCATCAGCCACATCGACACCGCTGACGCCTACGGCCCCCACACCACCGAGCAGTTGATCCGGGACGCGCTCTACCCGTACGCGGAGCACGTGCTGATCGCCACGAAGGTCGGCTTGGTGCGTCCCGGGCCAGGTCAGTGGATGCCTCTCGGCAACCCCTACTACCTGCGGGCCTGCGTGGAAGCCAGCCTGCGCCGACTGTGCATCGAGCGCCTAGAGTTGTGCTACCTGCACCGCATCGATCCCGAGGTGGGACTCGACGACCAGCTCGCCGTCCTGAAGGGACTCCAGGACGAGGGCAAGATCGGGCACATCGGCCTGTCCAAGGTCACCCCCGAGGTCATCCGCCTGATCACCAACTCCCTGACCGTCGCCGCGGTACAGAACGTCCTCAACACCACCGCCCACTTTGACGACGCGGTGGAGACATGCGGCGAACTCGGCATTCCGTACGTGGCCTACCGGCCGCTCGACACCGGCCTGCTCGCTCGCGTGAACGGCCCTGCCGCGCCTCTGCAATGGCTTCTCAACCGCGGCAGCCACATCGCCCCCATCCCCAGCACCAGCAAGCCGAGCCACCTCGCCGGGATCATCGTAGCGGTACAACGGGACGAGCGTTGATGTCCGCCACCGCCGCGATACCCGCACAACGCAGAACCGCGTACACGGACTGGCGGCCGCCGATCGTCAGCGTCGCACTCTTGATGCCGGTCGGCGCGGACTGCCTCGCTATTGCCGACCTGTGCGGGATGCTCATGTTGCCCGTCGGCAACCTCAGCGTAGGGCAGTCCCCGGAGGGGGCGGCTCAGCGAGTACTTGCTTCGCGCGAAGGTCTCCCGCTCCTTCGCCGAGTTGTCGTGGATCGGGTCCAGATGCGACGACGGAAGGTCATCACCCACGTGCTGGCCTCCCCACCGATGACATGTGCGGCCGTCGACAGCCTGGCCTACCGCGACCCCCGGGCCGAGTTGCGCGTCATGCCTACCGTGCAGTTCATCGGAGAGGTGCCACCGCAGGTCAGGCTGAGGATTCTCGTTGCTCTGCAAGCTCTCGCCACGGGTACGACAGCCTGTATCGAAGGCGGTGTCGTGCGGGATGGAAGCCGGCCTGTAGGCAACACTGCGGCCCCGTCTTCACCCTGGAAACCGCCCACCCTCCCATCAGTTTGACGGCGAAGGCGCTGAAATAGCCGAGAAACGCTGGGAGTTCAGCGCGGTAGAAAATACTCTCAGCAAGCCGAGGCCACAGCACGCACGCCTGGTCGGGCCGATTCTCCGTCATCCCTCTGTAGGCGAAACGGCTGCCAAGCAGAGTGGGACCCGAAATAACACCGCGCAGGCGCGAGATACACGCACACTTTCGCCAGCCACGCCGCCCGACATTTTCCTCGACTGTCGAGCCGCAGCTCCGGCATCCGAGGGCCAACTCCACCAAGACCAATACCTAGTTGCTCGATACAGCCTCCGCGGGCGTGACAACCATGAGCCGGCATGAGGGAAGTTCGTCGGGTTTATTCGCGATGAACCGGATGGCGAATTCCTGGTCCCCTCGGCCCGCCAGATAGAGGCGGCGGGGTTGTTCCGATGCAGGGTGGGTGATGGCGGGCAGATCCGGTGCGTCCCAGAGCTTGCGGGCGGTTGGGTCGGCTCGGACGGTTTCGATCACAGCTCGCATGCGCCCGTCGGTGCGCCACTCTACGGCGTGCACGCGCAACTGGGCCATCATCGGCTTGGCCCACTCCTCCTCCCAGTTGACGAGTTGGGTGCGCGCCTCAGGCCAGGCGAGGGCCCACTCCATGACGTTGAGGCCGTACTGCATCCACGGGAAGTACTCCAGAGTCTTGGCGTTGTAGGCCAGGACGTCCCAGCGGTAGTCATTGAGGTAGACGGCCCAGGTGCGGCTCTCCTCGACGAAGGCGCGGAATGCGTCGGGCAGCAGAGCGCCGAGATGGCTGATGGGGGCGGCTGCAGGGGCATGGCCGCGGGTGACGCGGTAGACGATGCCCCATTCCTCGTCACTCAGGTCGAGGATGCGCCGCACGGCCTGGAGGAACGCGTCGCCGTAGTTGGCGGGGCGCCCGGCCTCCAGATTGCCGTACCAGCGGCGACTGGCGCCGGCCAGGCGGGCCACCTGTTCCTGCGTGATTCCGGTGGGCTGGTCCGTCCCGAAAGCCGCTTCAAAGCCTGGGATATCCGATGTGTCACAACGCGCCCGCGCTTGCTGCAGAATGCGGGTGACGATCTGGTTCTGCATCTCGCTCCCATTCATAACGTTTACATAACGACGGGCGCTGAGACTCAGGTCACATTGCCCGCGTAATCGCGTCCCCCTTTCCCCGTTGTCCGCTCAGCACATCGCGGCCTGCGCGTAAGGGAGTTGGCGTCGCGCGCCGTGTCCAGCATTCGGAACGCGATGCCCCTCCACCGGGCAATGGGAACTGTCAGTTCCCATGCCCAGGATAAGCACAAGCTTTACGTTTCTTTGAATGGCGTAGCGACGTCCTACTGTCACTGGCACCGCTGCGGCGAGGCGATCTCCGCGACGGTGAACCAATCCAGCTGACTCGTGTAAAGGATCTTCATGTCGCGCTCTGTTCTGATCACCGGCGGAAACCGTGGAATCGGGCACGCCACGGTCCGCGCATTCCTCCAGCGCGACGACCTCGTCGCCTTCACCCACCGCACCGAAAGCGCCTCGTTCGATCTCGTCCACGACGGTGCCCTGCCCGTGTACTGCGACATCACCGACCCCGAAGACGTCGAAAGCGCCTTCAAGGAGGTCGAGGCCGAGCACGGCCCGGTCGAAGTTCTGGTGGTCAACGCCGGCATCACCCGGGACAACCTGTTGATGCGCATGTCGGAAGAGGACTTCGCCGCCGTCCTGGACACGAACCTCACGGCCTCCTACCGACTGGCCAAGCGCGCTGTGCGCAGCATGCTGAAGGCCAGGCGCGGCCGGATTATCCTGGTGTCCTCGGCCGTCGCGCTCAAGGGCGAAGCCGGGCAGACCAACTACGCGGCCTCGAAGGCGGGTCTGATCGGCTTCGGCCGCTCGCTGGCCAGGGAGATCGGCTCGCGCGGGATCACCGTGAACATCGTGACCCCGGGGCTGACCGACACCGCCATGGCCGCGGCGCTGCCCAAGGAACGCATCGAGAAGATCATCGGTGACGTTCCGCTGGGCCGAATCGCGAATCCGGAAGAGATCGCCTCGGCCATCGCCTTCCTGGCCAGTGAGGAAGCTACCTACATCACCGGCGCCGTGGTGCCGGTCGACGGTGGCATCTCCATGGGGCACTAGTCCTCCTCCCCCGACGACCGCCTGCGCCGCCTTGCGCTCTACCGTCGGCGCGGGCAGATCAGGACGCACGATGTGGTGGTCAGAGTTCTTTCGGTGGCCGGAGTCCAGCCGCACCCGCCTCGCCGCGCGACCGGCACCCGGTGGTCATCTGCCGGCGTTCAATGCGCCGCCCGTGCCAGGAGTGATTGGGGTCGCATTCCTCGCCTTTGGCTGCTGTGCTGACAGCATCTGGCGTTCGCGCCAACTCTGTCGACGTGGCGACGCCGAACTCGGCCTGTTCGACGCTGCCCTGCGTTGTGGCGTGAGACACGAGGGGCGCAGTGAAGATCATCTCTGAGCGCGTCGGAGCGCGTTCAGTCCGCTGCCGAGGTCGGGGCCCGCCGCCTCCACTCATAGGTACAGGTGCCGCCGTTCTCCGCTGCGACTTGTAGAGAGTCCTTTAGCAAGGTCTGGATCTTGCCGCAGGGCCTGCATATGTTCGTCGTCCCTCGCGCCGGGCGCCCCGCCTGGCAGCAGACGACGCTAGGAGCCATATGCGGAACGCGCGATCCAGCCGGGTGACATAGCCCCGAAAACAGCGACGGCGCCCAGGGAGCGGTAACTCCCGGGCGCCGAACGCCAAATGGCACTCCTGCCCCGGCAAGGGCGGAGATTTACCCACCTTCACCGCACCGGTCCTTTCCAACGAGGCACACCGGCGCGGGCTTCACTACGGAGGAGAGTCTTACATGCCGCCTGCCCTGCGCCAAAGGCCGATGTCCCCGGCCCGCGCGGCAGCCGACCTCGCTTCGCCGCCCAGCTTCCCGCCAGCGCACCCGTTGCTCGGCGCCCTCACGCCGGAGCCGGCCCCCGGTACCTGCCCCGTTCGGGCGGTGACCCGATGAGCCGGGACACCCGCGAATGGGCGTGGGAGTACAGCGCCAGCCGCGGAAACGCGCGCCTGGTCCTTCTGTCGATCGCCGACCGGATACCGGACGAGCAGTGCGTCGCCTGGGCGTCGCTCACCTCGCTGATGAAGCGCACGAACGCCAGCCGCAACGCCGTACGCGGTGCCCTGGTCGCGCTGGCCGAGATCGGCGAGCTGGAGGTGCTCGACG
>NZ_JBXVPZ010000192.1:0-17740 GCF_057961495.1 Streptomyces sp. P5F9
GGCCGAACCCGCGGCCCTCGCCTTCGACGACGTCCGCTTCCGCTACGCCGACGACCTCCCCTACGTCCACCACGGCGTGACCTTCGAGGTACCGGCCCGGGGAATGACGGCGTTCGTCGGCCCGTCCGGCGCGGGCAAGACCACCGTGTTCTCCCTCATCGAGCGTTTCTACGACCCCGAGTCCGGCGCGATCACCCTCGACGGCCGGGACCTCGCGGACTGGGAACTGTCCGGGCTCCGGTCCGCCATCGGGTATGTGGAGCAGGACGCCCCGGTCCTGTCGGGTTCCCTGCGCGACAACCTGCTGCTCGGCAACCCGGACGCCGACGACGCCGCCGTCACCCGCGTCCTGAGGACGACCCGCCTCGACGGCCTGGTCGCCCGCCTCCCGAAGGGCGCCGACACTCTCGTCGGCCACCGAGGCACCCGCCTCTCGGGCGGCGAACGCCAGCGCGTCGCCATCGCCCGCGCGCTCCTGCGCCGCCCCCGCCTGCTCCTCCTCGACGAGGCGACCTCGCAGCTGGACGCGGTGAACGAGGCGGCCCTGCGCGACACCGTCGCCGATGTGGCCCGTACGACGACGGTCCTGGTCGTGGCGCACCGGCTGTCCACGGTGACGATGGCCGACCGGATCGTCGTCATGGACGCGGGCCGGGTCCGCGCGGTGGGCACGCACCGGGAACTGGTGACCGCCGACCCGCTCTACGCGGAGCTGGCGGCGACGCAGTTCCTGGCGACGGCGGGCTGATCCCGCGCAACGGCTGAGGGCCGCCCGTTTCCGGACGGCCCTCAGAAGTGTGCGCTCAGCAGATTCGATACCGCAGGCTCTATTCGACAGCGGGGAGGAGTCCCGTGACCGGCGCGGCCATGTCGGTGACCTGGTGCAGTTGCTGGAGGTCGTTCAGGTGGTTCAGCCCTTGCAGCTGACTGGCGACGCGCGGGACCTCGGCCCGGTGCTCGGCGGGGATCTCGCTCACCGCGAGCGAGTCCAGCAGGGCGACCGGGCTGACCTTGCCGTCCTTGAAGGCGGGCGCGTCGGCGGCGTTCGCCATCGGCGCGACGAGGCCGGTGACCCCGACGGCGAGACCAACGGCGGCGGCAATACGTCGTGTTGAGATCATGCCCTCAGCAACGCGGCCGGTCCCCGCGCGGTCACGGGTACCGGGCACCGCTCACCCGTGAGGCGGAGCGCGCCCCCCGGTTTGCCGACCACGGCGAGGCGGAGGAGTCTCGTAGGAGAGGCCCGTAGCGGCTCGCTCCTGTGTGGGCCGCGACCCTCCGAGGAGGTCACCATGGGCACTGCGGCACGCCCCGGCTTCGACTCCGAAGCCCTGCGCCGGGGCATCGAAGAACACACAGCGGCGACGCTTCTGTCGCTCTACGCGGACGACGCCGAGATCCACGTCGTCGACCACCAGACCCAGCCCAGTCACCCCAAGGTCCTGCACGGCCGGGACGAGATCGGCGCGATGCTCGCCGACGTCTACAGCCGCGACATGACGCACAAACTGGAGGAGTGCGTCGTACAAGGGGACCGGGTCGCCTACAGCGAATCGTGTCAGTACCCGGACGGGGCCCGTGTCCTCGCCGAGTCGATGCTCCTGCTGGAGGACGGCAAGATCACCCGGCAGACCATGATCCAGGCATGGGACGGCTAGCGAGACTGGTGCCGAAGGTCCGGATCAACACCCGTCTGACCTGGACCTTCTCGGCGACCACGGCACCCGCACGCTCCGCTGCGACTCGACGGCGGGCACCGGTCTCCGCAGCGGGCCTGCGAGCGTCCGCCACGCTGCTGGGGTCGGTGCTGCGAGCGGCACGGTCCCGCTCGCTTCCGCCGCCGCCTGCCGGTCGGACGCGGGGTTTCCGGCATGGCTGAGCGGGCCGGGGCTGTCGTAGGACTGTCGGTTAGGCTGTTGGTGGGCCGTGACTGGCGCTGAGGTGGAGCACCACCGTGGAGCGGCCCACGCGGAGTCGATGCCGTGCGCCTGGGCGATTGGTCAACCAGCTCAGGAGTGGATCATGTCTCAGGCACGGCTCATGGACGGCATCGCGCTCGCCCGGCGCATCGTCGAGGACACCGCTAAGAAGGCCGCCGACCTCACGGAACGCACCGGTACGGCGCCCTGTCTCGCGACGGTACTGGTCGGCGCGGACCCGGCCTCCGTCACCTACGTCCGGATGAAGCAGAACCGCAGCCGCAAGGCCGGCATCGAGTCCCGGCACGTGGAACTGCCCGCCACCACGACCACCGCCGAACTGGTCGCCACCCTCACCGAACTCTCCGCCGACCCCACGGTGCACGGCATCCTGCTCCAGCACCCGATGGGTGAACACATCGACGAGCGGGCCGCGTTCGAGGCGATCGCGGCGGAGAAGGACGTGGACGGCGTGACCTTCGCGTCGTTCGCGTCGATGAGCTTCGGCCTGCCGGGCTTCGTGTCCTGCACGCCCGGCGGGATCATGCGGCTGCTCGACGAGTACGACGTCGACCCGTCCGGCAAGCGGGCCGTCGTGGTCGGCCGCAGCGCGATCCTCGGCAAGCCGGCCGGCATGCTGCTCCTGGCCCGCGACGCGACGGTCACCTACTGCCACTCCCGCACCCGGGACCTCTCCGCGGTGGTACGCGAGGCGGACATCGTGGTCGCGGCCGTGGGTCGCCCCCGGCTGATCCGCGGCGAGGACATCAAGTCCGGCGCGGTCGTGATCGACGCCGGCTACAACGCGGGCAACATCGGCGACGTCGACTTCGAATCCGCCGCCGGACGCGCCTCGTTGATCACGCCGGTGCCGGGCGGCGTCGGCCCGATGACGATCGCCACGCTCCTGGAACAGACGGTGACCGCCGCGGCCCGGCAGCTCGGGGTGTGATCAGCGCGTCCACGCGCTGTAGTCCATGACGTCCCCGGCCTTGACGCCGTACTCGGGCTGGTCCTTCGTGAAGGTGCTCTCCATTCCGAGGACGGCGCCGGTGGCCGGGTCCATGATCAGCATCAGGCGGGTCGCGGACTGCTGATAGACGTACGCCTGCCCGTGCCGCCCGAGCCGGTCGGTCACCTCCCCCACCGGCCGCAGCCCGTCCGCCCCCGCGAGCAGCCGCGCCAACGCGGCCGACTCACGCGCCCCGAGCGTCCAGTGGTCCAGCAACTCTCCTACGGCCGACAGGAGTTCGGGCGTGGTCAACGGCGTCTTGCTGTACGCCGTCTCCTGGAGGTACGCCCGCAGTCCCGCCACGTCGTGCGGCGGCCGGGCATCGGGCGGGACATCGCTCCAACTCGGCGGAAACGTCGTCTCCTTGAGGACATGCCCGTCCTCGACGACACGTTCCGTGTGACTGTCGTCCGCGTTCCAGCGCACGATGCGTTCCTCGGGGATGGTGACCGGCGGCTTGTCGTCGGACATACCGAGACTCCAGGACTGCACGTGAGTCCCCCTGCGCAGAGCGGGAGTTCCGTCGACCGCGGTCGCCACGGCGAGGGCGGCGAGCTGCTTCAGGGACACGGGCGTGGAGCCCGCCTGCACCGTCAACGCGCGCGGCGCCGCCACCGCCGGCGTACTGCTCGGCCCGCCCACCACCAGGGTGAGCACGGTCGCAGCGACGGCAGTCACGGCCGCGAGGCCCCACAGCATCCGGCGCCGCCGTGAACGCCGTTCGTGCAGCAGCCGGTTGAGCCCGCGCTCGGCGCGATGGTCAAGCGGCCCATCGCCATAGAGGGGCCCATCGCTGGTGAACGGGTTGGCGTTACGCAGGAGTTCAAGTTCATCAGCCATGGCGATGTTCCTCCGGGACGACTGTGGCGCCCCAAAGGGGCGCGGGGAACTGCGCGACCAGCCACGACGGCGCCGCAGAATACTCGATCAACGCCCCGCCCCTCCAAGCACCACGAGGCGATCGATCTCCGCTCTCAACCTCCGCCGCGCCCGGTGCAACCGCATCGCCGCCGCCCGCGAACCGCACCCGAGGACGACGGCAACCTCGTCCACCCCCAGTTCCTCCCACGCCGTCAACCGCAGTAGCTCCTGATCAGCCGGCGACAACCGCGCCAACGCCTCATGCACCCACGCCCCGGGCGCATCCACATCTGGCCCGGCCACAACCTGCCGACCATGCGCGCTCTCGTCATTGCCCAGCCGGTCGACAAGCCGACGCCGACGCCCGTACCCCCGCACCGCGTTGGCCAGGCAGTTCCGGGCCACGCCGTACAGCCAGGGCAACGGCGCCGGCGGCAGATCCGCACGGCGGCGCCAGGCGACGGTGAAGACCTCCGCCACCACTTCCTCGACCTCGCTGCTCCGCCCGTCCAGTCGCCGCGCAACATAGCGGCTGACCGCCCAGTAGTGCTCGCGATAGGCAGCGGCGAAGTTCTCGTCGTTGCTCATGTCCCGTTCGTGTCCGGCACCGGGGCGATCGTCACACCCGATTTCGTGATTCTCCTCGCGTCAGTCGAGTGTGACGTGCGGGCGGTGCGCGGACACAGGCGGGGCGTGAGAGACCTCAAGAGCATCAAGTGGCTGACGACCACCGACCACAAGACGATCGGCACGCTGTATCTGGTCACGGCGTTCGGGTTCTTCTGCATCGGCGGCGTGATGGCGCTCCTCATGCGCGCCGAACTCGCCAGACCCGGCCTGCAGATCATGTCCAACGAGCAGTTCAACCAGGCGTTCACGATGCACGGCACGATCATGCTGCTGATGTTCGCGACGCCGCTGTTCGCCGGCTTCGCCAACTGGATCATGCCGCTGCAGATCGGCGCCCCGGACGTCGCCTTCCCCCGCCTGAACATGTTCGCCTACTGGCTCTACCTCTTCGGCTCGACCATCGCCGTCGGTGGCTTCCTCACTCCCCAAGGCGCGGCCGACTTCGGCTGGTTCGCCTACAGCCCGCTGTCGGACGCGGTCCGCTCCCCCGGCATCGGCGCCGACATGTGGATCATGGGTCTGGCGTTCTCCGGCTTCGGCACGATCCTCGGTGCGGTCAACTTCATCACCACCATCATCTGCATGCGCGCACCGGGCATGACGATGTTCCGCATGCCGATCTTCTGCTGGAACGTGCTGCTGACCGCCGTCCTCGTTCTGCTGGCCTTCCCGGTCCTCGCCGCCGCGCTCTTCGCGCTGGAGGCGGATCGGAAATTCGGGGCACATGTCTTCGACGCCTCAAACGGCGGGGCGTTGCTGTGGCAACACCTCTTCTGGTTCTTCGGCCATCCAGAGGTGTACATCATCGCCCTGCCGTTCTTCGGCATCATCTCCGAGGTCATCCCGGTCTTCTCCCGCAAGCCGATGTTCGGCTACATGGGACTGGTCGCGGCCACGATCTCCATCGCCGGCCTCTCCGTGACGGTGTGGGCCCACCACATGTACGTCACCGGCGGAGTCCTCCTGCCGTTCTTCTCCTTCATGACGTTCCTCATCGCCGTACCGACCGGCGTGAAGTTCTTCAACTGGATCGGCACGATGTGGAAGGGGTCCTTGAGTTTCGAGACCCCGATGCTCTGGGCCACCGGCTTCCTGATCACCTTCGTGTTCGGCGGCCTGACCGGCGTCATGCTCGCCGCCCCGCCCATCGACTTCTCGACCTCCGACTCGTACTTCGTCGTCGCCCACTTCCACTACGTCGTGTTCGGCACGGTCGTGTTCGCGATGTTCTCCGGCTTCCACTTCTGGTGGCCGAAGATGACCGGCAAGATGCTCGACGAGCGCCTCGGCAAGATCACCTTCTGGACGCTGTTCATCGGCTTCCACGGCACCTTCCTGGTCCAGCACTGGCTCGGCGTGAACGGGATGCAGCGCCGGATCCCCGACTACCTGGCGGTGGAGGGTCTGACGACACTCAACACGGTGTCGACGATCTTCTCGTTCCTGCTGGGCCTGTCGTTGCTGCCGTTCTTCTACAACGTGTGGAAGACGGCGAAGTACGGCAAGAAGGTCGAGGTCGACGACCCCTGGGGCTACGGCCGCTCACTGGAGTGGGCTACGTCCTGCCCGCCGCCGCGGCACAACTTCGTCTCGCTCCCCCGCATCCGCAGCGAGTCCCCGGCGTTCGACCTCCATCACGCCGATATCCCGGCCCTGGAACGGGAGTTGACGCCCCGGTGACCGCGATGGACGAACACCCCCTGGACACCGGAGCCTTCCTCAACGACATCGAGGGCCACCTGCTGATCGCCGCCGCCCACGCGGAGGGCCGTACGGCCGCCGCCCGTTTCACGGCACGGCTCGACTGGCTCACCGACGGCCAACGGGGCGAGGTGGAGCGGCAGTTCGAGGCGGAGTACCTGGCCCTCACTCGGCTGTCGTGGCAGCGCACGGCCGAGCGGGGCCGTCAACTGCGGGACGAGTACGAGGAGACGTATCGGCGACTGCGGCAACGCGCCCTCACCTGCTGCCTGTTGGTGTGCGCCCTGCTCGCGGCGACGGGTCTGGTCACCGTCGCGCTCGCTTAGGGACGCGGGTCCCGCCGGGCCTGACGACCGGCGGGACGATGTGCCGTTCAGAGGCCGGTGCGGCTAGGTCAGCGTCCACTTCTGGTTGGTCGCCGTGCCGCAGGTGTACAGGATCAGCAGAGTGCCGTTGGCCGTGGCGGCGCCGGACGCGTCCAGGCACAGGCCCGCGTTGACGTTGGTCAGGGTGCCGTCGGAGTTGGCGGTCCACTTCTGGTTGTTCTGGCCGTTGCAGTCCCAGATGACGACCTTCGTGCCGTTGGTGGTGCCGTTGTTGTAGGCGTCCAGGCACTTGTTGCCGTAGACCACGAGTTCCTTGCGGGAGGTGTACGTCCAGGCCTGGTTCTGGCCGCCGTTGCAGTCCCAGATCTCGGCCTGGGTGCCGTTGGTGATGGTGTTGTTGTAGACGTCGGCGCAGCGGCCGGACTGGGTGCCGACGACCAGGGAGCCGTTCGTGCCCGGGATCGGCTGGACGTTGATCGTGCCCAGGGTCGGCAGCGAACTGCCCGTCAGGGTGAGGGAGTTGGCCGATCCCTTGGACAGGTTGGCCTGCACCGAGACCGTACCCGCGCTGGAGCCGGTCGGCGGGAAGGAGACCGTCGTCGCGGTCTGGCCGTTGACCTGGAGGCTGCCGGTGACGGCGGTGGAGCCGGTGTTGGTGTAGGTCACGTCGACGACGTTGAGGCCGGTGCTCGCCGCGCTGACGCCGGTGTACTTGCCGGTGGAGGTGGCGGTGTAGTTCGTGCTCGCCGCCTCGGTGCCGCCGCTCACCTTCAGCATCACCGAGCCGCCCGCCGGGACGCCAGTGGTGTAACTCGTGCCGTACGAGCCGAGGTTCGACTGGGCCCAGAGGTCGCGGACCGTGGCGGAGGCGCTGGTCAGGCCGAGGTCGGACCAGCGGACGGTGATGTTCTGGGCGGAGGAGGTGCGGTTGAGCAGCACGACAGCGCGGTTGCCCGTGCCGGAGAGGACCTTGCCGTAGACCTGGAGGCCGGTGGTGTCCTCGGCGACCTTGACGCCCTGGAGTCCGCGCGCGTCCTGGTCGACGGCGACGACATCCGAGTTCTTGAGGATCGCGGCGGTCTCACTCGTCATCGTGGTGAGGTCGTTGCCGGCGAGCAGCGGGGCGCCGGAGATCGCCCACAGGGCCATGTGGGTGCGGTTCTGGGCCGCCGTGAGGCCGGACATGCCGACGGTGAGCATGTCGGGGTCGTTGTAGTAGCCGGTGTGCTGGGCGGCCGGGTGCAGGGTCTGGTCGAAGTTGGAGAGCACGCTCGCCTGGGACGCCGTGCCGCCGTAGTAGTAGATGTCCGTGCTGGTCCGCCACATGGGAGCGAGGCCCGGGGCCCAGTTCCAGGGGTTCTGGTAGCCCCAGTTGCAGATCGAGAGGGTCAGCGCGCGGCCGGTGCTCGCGGTGGCCTTGGTGACCGAGGCGCTGATCGCCTTGTACGCCGTCGCCGCGTCGAGGCCCTCGGCGTCGCCGCCGCACCAGTCGACCTTCACGAAGTCGAAGCCCCACTGGGAGAACTGGAGCATGTCCTGGTCGTAGTGGCCCTCGCTGCCGGTGTTCGCGGCGGCGGGGCGGCCCGTCGGGTAGTAGTAGCCGCAGCCGTTCGCGCCGGCGTCGGTGTAGATGCCGGCCTTGAGGCCCTTGCTGTGGATGTAGGCGGCGATGGCGCTCATCCCGCCGGGCCACTCGCTGGTGTCGACGGTGATGTTGCCCGCGCTGTCGCGGGTGCCCTGCCACCAGCCCTCGTCGATGTTGATGTACTTGTAGCCGGCGGCCGGGAGGCCCGCGGCGACGAACGCGTCGACCTGCGCCTTGATGACGCTGTAGTCGATCTTCGAAGCGAAGCTGTTCCAGGAGGCCCAGCCCATCGGGGCGGTGGGCACGGCGATCTGACGCGTCGTCGAGGCGACCGGGGCCGCTTGAAGGGGGTCCGCTGGGGCGGGTCTGCTGACGAGAAGCAGGGTGAGCACTGCTGCGGCCATCGCCAGGGCACGCAGGACGGGGGTGCGGAACATGCGGCTCCTTTGCCGATATTTCGAACCTGGATCGGGTCGCCGAACGAAACGGCGCGCTGAAAGTAGAGCCAGCCGGGGCCGAAGTCAACGGCTGTGACACGAGGGGCAGTTGACATCCCCCACCCGTCGGCCACCGGACGCGATACTGACCGTCGTGCGCGTAGCGATCATGACAGCGGGATCCCGGGGCGACGTGGCCCCCTACACCGGACTCGGGCACGCCCTGGTCCGCGCGGGCCACGAGGTCACCCTCGTCACCCACGCGAGTTTCGCGCCCCTGGTGGCGGGCTCGGGCGTCGGCTTCCATCCTCTTCCGCTGGATCCCCGAGCCGAGTTGGAGTCCTCGCGGGGGCGCGGGCTGCACCGCAGCGCCTCGGGCGGGGGCAAGTTGCTGCGGGTGGTCACGATGGCGCGGGCCCTGGTCGGGCGGATGACCGACGGCCTCCTGACGGCCGCGCGGGCGAGTGACGTGCTGTTGCTGTCCAGCTCGTTGGGGCCGCTGGGGCATGCTGTCGCCGAAGGGCTGTCGTTGCCGAGCATGGGCGTGTACCTCCAACCCCTCGCGCCGACAAGGGAGTTCGCGCCGCCGGTGCTCGGGGGCGGCTCCTGGGGCACGGTCGGCAACCGGATCGCCGGGCGCGGGGTGAACCGGGCGGTGGAGTACGTCTTCACCACCGCCGTACCGGAGGTCCGCTCCCAGCTGGGCCTGCCCCGCACCCGCCCCGGCGCCGCGCTCCGGTCCCGGGAACGGCACGACTGGCCCGTCCACCACGGCTTCAGCCCGCTGATCGTGCCCCGCCCGGCCGACTGGCGCCCCGGACTGACGGTGGCGGGCTACTGGTGGCCGTACGACGGCGACGCCCAACTCCCGCCGGACCTACGGGACTTCCTCGACTCCGGTCCGGCTCCGGTCTTCGTGGGGCTCGGTAGTGCCACCGTGCCCGATCCGGAGCGGCTGAGCGCCGAGATCGTGCGCGCGCTGCGCCTGGCCGGGTTGCGCGGGGTGGTCCAGCGTGGCTGGGGCGGCCTCGAAGCGGCCGGTGACGACGTCCTGACCGTCGGCGAGGTCCCGCACTCGGCACTGTTCCCGCGGATGGCGGCCGTGGTCCACCACTGCGGCGCGGGCACGACCGCGGCCGGCCTGCGCGCCGGGGTGCCTGCCGTGCCGGTGCCGATCCAGTTCGACGAGGGCTTCTGGGCCGCACGCCTGGTCACCCTGGGCGTGGCTCCCGCTGCCGTACCGCTGCGCGGCCTGACCGCCGACTCCCTGTCCGCCGCGCTCGTACGGGCCACGCGGGAACCCGCCTTCGCCGAGCGCGCGCGAACTCTCGGCGCCCGGGTGCGCGCCGAGGACGGCGTCGCGCCCGTACTGGCCGCACTGGGCGCCCTGCGCTAGCTCTCCTGCCGCGCCACGGCCTCGGGGGTGACCGGCGTGAAGAAGTTGATCAGGTTGCCGTCGGGGTCCCGGAAGAGGAGCGAGCGGTTGCCCCAGGGCATCGTCGTCGGCTTCTGGACGATCTCGCAGTCGAGGGGTGCCAGGCGCTCGAACTCGGCGTCGACATCCGCCACACGGAACTCGGTGATCACCGAACGGTTGGCGGCGGGTTGTGCGGAACCGGTGCCGAACAGGGCCACGGTACGGGTGCTGGCGATCGCCAACGTGCAGGCGGGCGTGACCAGTTCGGCGAAGTCGGGGGTCGACCACGTGGCCGGGACGCCGGTGACCTGTTCGTAGAAACCGGCGAGACGGGCGACGTCGTCGGTGATGACGCGGATCGAGACGAAGTTCATGGCAGCTTCCTGTCAGAGGTCGTGAGCGGTGCCGGATGAAGAGGCGTCTCCCACGCTAGGACCGATACCGGACAGCTTCCGCCCGGTATCCGAGGCAGACTGCCGGGGTGACCACATCGACCGCCCGCGTGCTCGCCCTGCTGGAGATCCTCCAGGGCGGCGGCCTCCGCACCGTCCCCGACCTGGCCACCCGCCTCGGCGTCGACGAGCGCACGGTCCGCCGCTACGTCGGCCATCTGCTGGAACTGGGCGTGCCGGTCGACTCGGTGCGCGGTCGCTACGGCGGCTACCGGCTCGCCTCGGGCTATCGGATGCCTCCGCTGATGCTCACGGACGAGGAGGCCCTGGCTGTGGTGCTCGGGCTGCTGGCCGGCCGTAAAGCGGGGCTCGTCACGACGTCCGCCGCCGCGAGCGAGAGTGCCACGGCGAAACTGCTGCGGGTCCTGCCCGCCGCCCTGCGCCGACGGCTCGACGCCCTGCTGGACACGGCCGACTTCACCGCGCGGCCCCGTACCTCCACCGCCCCGGAGACGGGGGTACTGCTCGAACTCGCCGAGGCCGCGCTCCATCGGCGGCCGGTGGCGATCGGCTACACCGACCGCACGGGCCGCGGCAGCGACCGTACCGTCCTGCCGTACGGTCTCGTGGCGCACGCCGGGCGGTGGTATCTGACCGGCGCCGATCCTGCCGACGGCGAGGTCCGCACCTTCCGCCTGGACCGGATCACCGCCATGAGCGTGCGGCCGGGCTCGTTCGCCGTCCCGGACGAGTTCGACCCGGCGGCCACGGTGCTGGACAGCCTCGCGCGCACGCCATGGACGCACGATGTGTCGCTGCGCGTCCGGGGCAGCGTGCGGCACATCCGCACGCAGCTCCCGGCCGAGATCGCGACTCTGTCCACGGTACCGACCGGCGATTCCGAGGCCGGCGAAGGCGCCGACTGGGTCCACGTCCGGATCCGGGCCGAGCGGCTGGAGTGGATCCCGCCGGTCCTCGCCGCCCTCGACCGCCCGTTCGTCATCGAACGCCCCGCCGCCCTGCGCGATCTCGTACGCGCGCTCGCTCGCCGCCTGAACGAGCACGCCACGGACGACTCGGTCTAGGGCTTCCAGCCGGGCGGCTGCATGATCCCGAGGAGCTGTCGGACCAGTTCCTCCACGACCTCGTCCAGCGTGGCGTCCACCCAGCCCGCGCTCCAGTCGTGGAGCAGGCCGTTGACGCTGCCGATGAAGGCCGCGGCGGCGACCCGGTAGTCGCGCCGCGCCGCCTCCCCGCGCTGCGCGGCGGCCCGTGCCTCGGCGCAGATGAGGTTGATCCAGCGGGCGCGGCGGGCCAGCCGCTGTTCCTCCAGCCGGGCACTGACGCCGATGATCTCGACGAAGGTGATGCGGATACGGCGCGGATCCACGGTGACGTTCGCGGCGTACGCGTGGAAGATCGCCGTGGACCGCTCGGCGAGCGGAAGGCCCTCCGCGGATTTCAGGGCAACGAGTACGGCTTCCTCGGCCCAGCCGTTGACCTGGAGGTGGAGGGCGGCCAGGACGTCCTCCAGGCTGCGGAACTCCTCGTAGAACTGCCGGGTGGACAGTCCTGCGGCCTCGCTGAGGGCGGCGACGGTCGTGGCGCGGTAGCCGGGTGTGTCGCCGAACAGCTGGAGCGCGGCGTCCAGGAAGCGTCCGCGCCGCTCGGCCTGCCGTTGCTCGGCGGACTTGCCGCCGTAACGACCGGTCGGCGCCTTGAGCCTGCCCACCACTGTCACACCCCTGTCTTGTCGACCATCGGCCAATCTTGTCGTGTCCACAGTCTTGCGGAGAAGGGGGTCCGTCCTTACTTTTCAGTAAGTTAACTCTGAATCCGCGCGTGTTCAGATTCCTTCACCCCACCCGGCACCCGCTCACCTCACAGAAGAGAGCAGTCATGCCTGCCTTCAGACCCAGGCACCTTTGCTCCATGGCCGCCGCCCTCGTCCTGACCGTAGCCGCTCCCGCGACGGCCGCCACAGCCGACTCCTCCGCCGCTCTGCGCGAGGTGCTGTTCGTCGGCAACAACTGGGACGGCACCGCGGACGTCATCAAGTCCACCGGCGACTTCGCGAAGATCGGGGAGATCAACATCGTCCCCGACAAGGCGGCACGGCTGGCGGAGATCAACGCCGATCCGATCAAGTGGATCTACTACACGTCCATCCACAACGAGGTCGGACAGGGACACGACCAGTACGTGGACGACATGTACTCCACGCCGGACGGCAAGTCCCTCGTCGTCTCCCGCCCCAGCTTCGCCGACGTCGTGTCGATCAACCTGGCCACCGACACCATCAACTGGCGTTTCCCGGTGGCCGGTTACCGCGCCGACCACATGGCGGTCTCCCCCGACGGCACCCGCGTCGCGGTCTCGGCCTCGACCGCGAACAAGGTGCAGGTGCTGGACATCGACACCGGCGCCGAACTGGGTGAGTTCGCCACCGGCGACAAGCCGCACGAGAACTTCTTCACCAACGGCGGCAAGTACATCTGGAACATGGCGATCGGCGAGGTCACCACCTCCCTCGACGATCCGGCCTGGGACTGGACCAAGGGCGACCGGCACATCACCGTCGTCGACGCCACCACGTTCAAGCAGGTCAAGATCATCGACATGCGGGACCGGCTGGACGCGATCGGCCTCACGAACTTCTCGGACGCGGTCCGCCCGGCCGCCTTCACGCCGGACTGGTCCAAGCTGTACTTCCAGGTGTCGTTCTTCAACGGCTTCCTGGAGTACGACGTCGCCACCGACAAGATCACCCGCGTGAAGACGCTTCCGGCCAACCCCGCGACCAGCACCGACCGCACCACCTGGCTGCTCGACTCGCGTCACCACGGCATCTCGATGAACCCCGACGGGACCAAGCTGTGCGTCGCCGGGACGATGGACAACTACGCGACAGTCGTGGACCGGGCCACCCTCCAGGAGGGCCCGCTCGTCACGGCGTCCACGCCGTACTGGGCGACCGTGAGCGGCGACGGCAAGGACTGCGTCATCTCGGAGGCCGGCGCCGACCAGGTGACGGCCATCGACTTCGCCACCGGGCAGAAGGTGCTCTCCGTTCCGGTGGGCGACCATCCGCAGCGCGTACGACTGGGTCATGTCCAGGCCGACTGGACGAGCCCGCCCGCGAGTTGAACGACCGTCGACGGCACCGGTCCCCGAGGGGACCGGTGCCGTCGCGTTTGTCAGCTGTGCGCTGCCGCCCACGTGGCCAGTTCTGACTTGGCCGCGCTCAGCAGCGTCGAGGAGGGGCTCGACGCGCCGTTGGTGATCAGGGCGTAGTGCAGGGTTCCCGAGCCGGTGGCCGAGAGCAGGAGGCGGTGGCTGCCGGTGCCGCCCGGTTCGTTGGCGTAGCCGATCGGGGTGGACGACGTGTACGCCGGGACCCCCGAGATCGCTCCCAGGTCGGAGACCACGGTGGTGGACGCGGCCGGGAAGGACGCCGGGAGGTGGAGTTCGGTCGGGGCGGTGGAGCTGTTGGAGCGCCACATCAGCAGGCCGTACTGGCCGGAGCCGACCAGCGAGGACACGTTCGGGAGGGTGCTGGGGACCGGGTTCCAGGTCAGGGTCGTCGAGCCGTCGCGGGAGCGGTCCTCGTAGGTGAAGGCGACCGTGGTGCCGGCGGTCGCGCTCGGGTAGATCCGGTCGAGCAGCCGGGCGTCCTGACGGAGTGTCACCGTTCCGGAGTCGGTCATGTTGACGGCGGAGAGGTCCTCGTCGTTCCAGGCGTCACCGGAGGTGAGCACCTTGTCGGGGTTGTCGTTCATCAGCTCGCTGTGGCGGCCGTTGTAGATGTCCCACTGCCACTGCGTGCCGGACAGGACCGGCCCTGAGCCCGCCGGGTTGGACCACCAACTCGCCCCCGGCAGGCGGGAGTCGAGGGCCTGGTACATCGCCTTGAGTACGGTGGGCGCCTTGCCGGAGACGGTCCCCGACAGCGGATGCCCGAACTCGCTGACGACGGCCGCGGTGCCGGCCGCGGCGGCCCGGTCCCGGACGGTGCCGAAGTCGGTCGCGTACTGGCCGTCGGCCGCGTTGCCCCACATCAGGATGCCGGAGATCGCCTTCTGGTCGTAGAAGTGGGTGTTGAACACGTACCGCGAGCCGAGCGTGCCCGCGTCGAGGAGTCCGCCCTCCTGCACCTGGCTGGAGATGTTGGAGTTCCAGAAGAGGTTCGGTTCGACGAGGGCGGGCTTGGCGCTCCAGCCGGCCGCGTCCATCCGCGCCCGGAACTTCACGTAGAACGGCCAGAGCAGGTTCTGTTCCCAAGTGCGGCTGGTCTGACCGGAGTCGTAGGTCCCCGCGAAGGGCTCGTTGTACGGGTCGAAGCCGACGACACCCGCGAACTCCTCGGTGGTGAGGTGCTGTTGGATGTACGTCATCGTCGACTGCGCGGTGGCGAGGAAGGCGTCCTGGACGCCGTAGTTGTTGTGCCAGAAGTCGTACTGCGCCTTGGTCACGGCCGCGTTCTGGGTGATGTTCTGACCCCAGAAGAGGCAGATGCCGCAGGACTCCTGCGGGTAACTCCCCAGCGCCACGGCCCACTTGGGGGCGCCGTCGCCGGTGTACCAGCTGCCGCTGTTGAACAGGTACTTGGAGTAGAGGTCCTGATGGAAGTCGGGGTAGACGCGGATGCCGGCGTCCAGGAACGCCTGCATCTGGGCGGTGGCGGCGGCCAGGTACGTGGTGTCGACCTGGCCGCGTACGGGTTCGGCGTAGGCCCAGGAGAGCAGGAAGCGGACCGAGTTGCCGCCGCCGAGGGCGCGCAGCGCGGTCGCGGACTTCTTCGCGTCGGCGACCGAGGCGAAGGGGAGACCGTCGTTCTCCGCCAGTTTGGTCTCACCGGAGACGTTGTAGCCGCGCAGCACGACCTGGCGGCCGTAACTGTCCACGAAGCCGCCGTTCTGTACGGTCAGCGCCGAGCCGTCGAACCAGAGGGAGTCGGTTGGGGTGGCGGCGGTTGCCGGCCCAGCGCCCAGCACCGACAGGAATCCGCAGAGGACAACCAGGACAACGATCCAACGCGCCCGGATATTCGTCATGTCCACTACAGTCCGGTGATTTCCGGACACTGTCAACACTTCTGACTCACGAGTAAGTCTGCGCGGCGCAAGCCCTGTTGACAGATTTCAGGCCACTCGACGTGTCACGTTCAACAGATACTCCTTCCTGTTCAGCGGGTTATGGTCGGTGCGCGCCCGTTCCGGAACGATCCCGTGCGCGACGGGCGCGTAGTGGTCGAAGGCGCTCTCCCACTCGCCCTCCCCGCGTGTCAGCCCCGGCAACTGCCGCTCCAGCGCGTGCACTTGAGCCGTCGGCACCTCGCCCTCCAGTACACAGAGCGACCCGTGCGTCTCGGTGGTCTGCGGTACGGCGCGCAGCGCGGCCAGCACCGGCAGCAGCGCGGCGAGGGTGTCGGCCGGGGCCTCGACGCGGAACCGGTGCATCGGCTCGTGCACCTGGCTGCCCGCCCGCCGCAGCGCCTCGACGAGGACGAGCGGGGTCAGTCCGCGGAAGTCGGCGCCGGTGCTCGACATGCTCTTGTCGAAGCCCTGGTGGGCGTGGCTCTGCCGGGGCGAGTAGCCGGAGTGCGTCATGGTGACCACACAGTCGGTGACCCGCCAGCCGTGCAGACCCTGGCCGAGCGTCTCGCGCACGGTGTCCTCGACGGCCTTGAAGAAGGCGTACGGCATCGCGCCCAGCTCGACCTCCAGGCCGAACCGAACGCCCGAGCCGACCGGTCCCGGGTCGATGCGCAGACCGACCGTGGCGAGGAAGGGGTTCGGGTCCTTCTTGTTGAACTCGACCGCCGAGCCGGTGCCGATGGGCCTCTCGATGCACAGCGGAGTCGTCTCGCGGAACGTGACGTGCACCCCGAACTCGTCGGCGAGCGTGGCCTGGACGACCTCCTTCTGAACCTCGCCGTAGAGGGAGACGGCGGTCTCCTGGCGCACCTCGTCGTGGCGCAGGCCGATCAGCGGGTCCTGTTCGGCAAGCTGGGTGAGTGCGAGGTGCAGGGTGCGGCGGTCGGCGTCCGGGCCCGGGACGACGACGGTTTCGAGGGTCGGCGGCGCGAAGAAGTGCTCAACCGCCTTCCTGGGTACGCCGATCGAGTCCCCGATCCTGATCTCGCCGAGGCCCCGCAGCCTGCCGATCCGGCCCGCCGGGACGGAGTCGTGCTCGACGTCCGTACCGTGGTCGAAGACGCTGATCGCGGTGACCTTGCCCTCCTCCCCGGCCTCGCCGAAGGTGATCCGGTCGCGGGTGCGGAGGGTGCCGGAGAACAGCCGTGCGTAGGCGACCTTCTCGCCCGCCGGGCCGCGCTCGACCTTGAACACCGTTCCGGAGAGCGGGCCTTGGGGGTCGCCTTCGGCCGGGGGCAGCAGTTCCTTGATGCCGGTGATCAGCGCGTCGACCCCGGCGCCGGTGATGGCGGAGCCGAAGTAGACGGGGTGCACGAGGACTTGGCGGGTCTGGGTGGCGAGGGCCCTGCGCAGGAGGTCGTAGGACACGGTGTTCTCGACGTACGCGGTGAGGAGGTCGTCGTCGTGCTCGGCGAGGACGGCAGGTGCGCCCGGGCCGAGTCCCGGCACGAAACCCGCCTCCCGTGTCCCGAGTCCCTCGACCGAACCCATGGGCACGACGGCCGCCCTGAGCCGATCGGAGATCGCCGGGAGGAGGTCGTCGTCACGTGCCCCGCGCCGGTCGACCTTGTTGACGAAGAGGAGCGTGGGGATGCGCAGCCGCTGGAGTGTGCGCATCAGGATGCGGGTCTGCGGCTGGACGCCCTCGACGGCGGAGACGACGAGGACCGCCCCGTCGAGCACGCCGAGGACCCGCTCCACCTCGGCGATGAAGTCCGGGTGACCGGGGGTGTCGATCAGGTTGACGGTCACGTCGTCGACCGGGAACGAGACGACGGCCGACTTGATGGTGATGCCGCGCCGGCGCTCCAGCGCGAGGGTGTCGGTACGGGTGTTCCCTGCGTCGACGCTGCCGATCTCGTCGATCACTCCGGCCGAGTGCAGGAGGCGCTCGGTCAGGCTGGTCTTACCTGCGTCTACGTGCGCGAGGATCCCGAGGTTGAGCAAGTGCACCTGGTGTCATGTCCTTTGATGAGGGGGGCCTTCCTTCCTGGGTGGACACGAACGGTGCGCGCATCTCAGTGCTCCTCGGTCGTCGCTGACTCGTCTCCGGTAGTTCAGCAGGGGCGGGGTTACGGTGGCAACGGATTAACGCTGGGCGGGAGGTGTGGCCGGGTGGGCGCGTGGCGCTCCGGCGCAGGCCAGGGCCCGGATGCGACGCTTGCGCCGTCCGGCAGTGGCGGTGACAGGAGCCGAGCATGCGTGACCTTCTCCCGGTGCTGAGCGGCTGGTACGCCGCAGACGCCCCCTTCGGCCTGGCCACGGTGGTCGCGGTCAGCCGTAGCGCGCCGCGTGATCCCGGCG
>NZ_JBXVPZ010000193.1:0-17622 GCF_057961495.1 Streptomyces sp. P5F9
CTGCGCCGACTCCCGCGCCACACCCCGGTGTTCGCCCCCGCCGGTCTCGGCAGCTGGTTCCGGCGCCGCAGATTCACCCACGTCACCGAGCTGGACTGGTGGGAGGCTGCCCAACTGGACGGCGTCCGCCTCGACTTCGTCCCCGCCCACCACTGGTCCAAGCGCACCCTCACCGACACCTGCCGCTCCCTGTGGGGCGGTTGGGTCCTGACAGCACCCGACGGCCGGCGCGTCTACTTCGCCGGCGACACCGGCTACGGCCACTGGTTCTCCCGAATCGGCCACCGCTACCCGGGAATCGACCTGGCCCTCCTCCCCATCGGCGCCTACGACCCCCGCTGGTGGCTGAGCGACGTCCACTGCGACCCGGAGGAGGCGGTGCGGGCCGTACAGGATCTGGGGGCACGGCGGATGGCCCCCATGCACTGGGGCACGTTCGTCCTGTCGGCGGAGCCGGTCCTGGAGCCGCTGACGCGGGTGCGGGCGGCCTGGGAGAAGGCGGAGCTGGCGCGCGAAGACCTGTGGGACCTACCGGTGGGAGCTTCAAGAGTGCTAGCTGAGACCCCCTAAGGGGCGCGGGGAACTGCGCGCCCAGCCACACACGACCCGCACCCCGCAACGAAACATCAACTGGCAGCCCGAACCCGCTTCCAAACACTCGGCGCCACACTGATCACCACGGTCAGCACAACCGCCGCGACCACCCCTTCCCACGGCTCCGGAAACAGCGAACCCCCGAGAATGCCGATCAGCTGGTACGTCACCGCCCACGCCAGACACGCGGGCGCATTACCCCGGGCGAACCGGCGGATCGGCCACTCCGCCATCAGACAGGCCAACATCACCGGAATACGACCCGCCGGCACCAACCGGGACAGCACCAACACGGCGACCCCATGGTCAGCCAACTTCACCTGCGCCTGCTCCAGCCGCTCCTCCGGAGCCCGCGCACGGATCGCCTCCAGCCACCGCGACCCGTTCTTCGACCCCATCCCCCGCCGCCCCAGCCAGTACAGCGCCACGTCCCCGAGAAACGCGGCCAGCGAGGCCGTGACGAAGACCAGCGCCAACGCGAACGGCGCCGTCTGGTGAAAGGCGACCACAGCCGCCGAACTCACCAGCGCGCCGGTCGGAATCACCGGCACCAGCGCGCCGAAGAGCACCAGCAGGAACAACGACGGGTAACCGATGGCCTGTTGAGTGGATTCGGGCGATGTCGTGGCCGTAGCGGCCGCGATCCAGCTCACCGAGCGACCTCCGGCCGCACGCTCTCCCCGTGCCCGAGCCGGTGCACCGAGACGGAAGGCGCGAGTTGCGCGGCGATCCGTACGAACTCGTCGCCCGGCGTGTGGAATTCGTGCGGGCGCACCGCGTCCATCCCGATCGGCCAGTACGTGCCGTAGTGCACCGGCACCGCGCTGCGCGGCGAGAGCCGGGCGAGGGCCTGGGCCGCGCGGCCCGCGTCGAGATGCCCCTCGCCGAGGTACGGGCCCCAGCCGCCCACCGGCAGCAGCGCCACGTCGACCGCCCCGACCTCCTTGGCCATGTCGTCGAACAGCCCGGTGTCCCCGGCGAAGTAGGTCCGCGCCTCGCCCTCGACGACGTAGCCCAGCGCGGGGGAGCGGTGCGGTCCGACCGGGAGCCGGCGTCCGTCGTGCCGTGCGGGGACGGCCCGTACGACCAGGTCACCGACCATCGTCTGGTCGCCGGGGGACACCTCGTCGATCCGCAGCCGCCGGAGCCGGCGCAGTCCGGGCACCGCGCGGAGTGCGCCCCGGGGCACGAGCAGGCGCGTGCCCGGGGCGAGGGCGGCGAGCGAGGGAAGGTGCAGGTGGTCGGCGTGGAGGTGGGAGACGAGCGCCAGGTCCGCGCGCCGGGCCTCGGGCGGCGGCACCGCGCCCCGGCGGCGCCGTAGGTGTGCGAGGCGGCGCGCGAACAGGGGGTCGGTGAGGACGCGTACGTCCGAGTCCTCGATCGTGCAGGTGGCGTGACCCCACCAGGTGATCTCCACCGGCACCTTCTTTGCCTCCTTCGCGCGACTCCCCCGAAGCCTACGGGCAGGAGTAGGGTCGGCGGCGAAACCCGGAGGTGAGGGGGACACCATGGGACAGGTACGCGGTGCCTTGGGTATGCCTTCGCGGCTGCGGGTCACGGCGATCGCCAGCCTGACGCCGCTGGAGGAGCTGGACGACGACCCCTTCCTGGTCGACTCCCGCAGCCAGCACGCGATGTGCGCCCGCTGGGCCGCCGACCACGGCTATGTGATCGCCCGCGAACTCCTCGTACGAGGACTGCGCCCCGACCACTGCGCCCTGTGGGACGGCGTCCGCCCCGGCCTCGACCTGTTCGTGGCCCCCAGCCGCCGGGTCCTGGAGAGCGCGCTGTCCTCCGTCGAGGAGTTCACCGACGAGTGCGCGCGACGCGGGGTGCGGATCGAGACGGTCGGCCGCGCGGAACCCTGCTACGACGCCCAGATGAAGGCCAGCGTGCACCGACGGCTGTCCATGCCGACGGCCGGCTACGACGGCCGCTAGCTGTCCCGCCGGCTCCGGGGTCCCCGCGTCCTGTATGACAGGCTGGGGACAGGCCCGCCAGGTCGTCGGGCCAGGGACGTGAGGTGTACGGGGCGTGGGTGGAGCGCGTTGGCGGCGGCTCGCCAGTCAGGCCGGGCGGAGCATCGCGGTGTGGGCGGTCTCCACGGTCACCATGCTGGTGCTCGCCGGGATCCTGCCGGACTTCAAGCTCCAGTCGGCGGACGGCGACAGCGCGACCCGGATCGGCGTCACGGCCGCGTTCGGCGCCGGCGCCTTCGGTCTGCTGTCGGCCCTCGTGTGGCCGCTGCTGGTACGGCTGCTGCTGCTGGTGCCCGCGCTCGTCCTCGGCCTCCTCGTCTTCGTGCTCAACGGGTCCCTGCTGCTGATCGCCCTGCGCATCAATCCGGACGGCGGGCTGCGCGGCCAGGTCGCCCCCGAGACCGCCGTCGTCGTGGCCGCCGTGATGTCCGCCGTCGCCTCCGCCACCGGCGGTGCCCTGGCCGTGCGCGACGACGACGCCTACCGCCGCCGCCTCTACCGCCTCGCCGACCGCCGCCGCAGAGCCCTGCCACCCGGGCCCTCCTCGCCCGGCACCGTCTTCCTCCAGCTCGACGGCGTCGGCCACGACGCGCTGCTCGCAGCCGTGGCCAGGGGGCTGATGCCGACCGTCGCGAAACTCCTCGGCGGCGACCGCCCGAGCCACCGCCTCACCCCCTGGCGCACCGACTGGTCCAGCCAGACCGGCGCCAGCCAGCTCGGCATCCTGCACGGCTCCAACCACGACATCCCCGCGTTCCGCTGGTACGAGAAGGACACCGGCGAGGTGATGGTCTGCAACCGCCCCACCAGCGCCGCCGAACTCCAGCGCCGCGCCGTCGAGTTCACCGGCGACGGCGGTCTCCTCACGCTCGACGGCGCCAGCCGCGGCAACCTGTTCAGCGGCGGAGCCGACGAACAGGCCCTCGTCCTGTCCATCGCCATTCGCCGCCGCGGCCGCGAAAACCGGTCCCGCGCCGGCTACTTCGCCTACTTCTCCGACCCCGCCAACGCCGTCCGCACCGCGATGTCCTTCGTCGCCGAGGTCGGCCGCGAGATCGGCCAGTCGACGCGCAGCCGCCTCACCAAGCAGCGCCCCCGGATCAGACGCGGCGGCCTCTACCCCTTCATCCGCGCCTTCGCGACCGTCGTCGAACGGGACGTCGTCGTCGCCGCCGTCATGGGCGACATGCTCGCCGGCCGCACCGCCGTCTACGCCGACCTCGTCGCCTACGACGAGGTGGCCCACCACTCCGGCCCGCGCAGCCGCGACGCCGCCAAGGTGCTCCAACGCCTGGACCGTTCCCTCGCGTTGATCGAGAACGTCGCCGAGCACGCCCCGCGCCCGTACCGCATCGTCGTCCTCTCCGACCACGGCCAGAGCCCCGGCGAGACCTTCCAGGGCCGCTACGGCCTCACCCTCGGCGACCTGGTGCGCGCGGGCTGCGGGCTGCCCGTGCCGCGCCGGGCCCGGCGCACCCACAGCGGCGCCGAGGCCCGCGCCGCCGTCCGCGCGGCGCTGCGCCGGCCGGTCGAGGAGAAGGACGGGCAGCACCGCCACCCCGGCCGCCACTCCGAGCCGGTCGTGCTGGCCTCGGGCAACCTCGGCCTGGTCTCCTTCCCGGACGTGCCGCACCGCATGACCAAGGAGGAGATCGACGCCCGGCATCCGGCGCTGCTGACGACCCTCGCCAACCACCCCGGCGTCGGCTTCGTCCTCGTCCGCAGCGAGGAGCACGGAGGGGTCGTACTGGGGGCGCACGGCGCCGAACTCCCGGTGGACGAACTCGACGACAAACAGGGCCCGTTGGCGGACTTCGGCCCCGGCGTTGCGGACGCCGTCCGGCGCACCCACTCCTTCCCGCACACCGCCGACATCATGGTCAACTCCTGGTACGACCCCGCCGAGGGCGAAGTCCTCGCCTTCGAGGAGCAGATCGGCTCGCACGGCGGTCTCGGCGGCGCCCAGGCCGAGCCGTTCCTGCTCTCGCCGCACACCTTCTCCGCACCGGTGGACGACGGCGAGGGCCTCGTCGGCGCCGAGCAGGTGCACCAGGTTCTGCGGCGCTGGCTGCGCGAGTGCAACGGACCCCAAGTGCCGCTGACGGACGAGCAGCCGGAACGCGCCGCCTGAAAATGAGCTGCGGTGGACCGGCCGCCGGCACACACTGTTCGAGTCCCCCCGCCTCGAATCTCCTTCAGGAGCTGCTGCTTTGCAGGCTGCCGTCACTGTCACCCCCGCTCGCATACCGGAGCTGCTGCTCGGTCTCGCGACCGTGCGGCCCGTGTTCATCTGGGGTGCGCCCGGCATCGGAAAGTCGTCCCTGGTAAGGGAGTTCGCCGAGTCGCTGGGCCTTGAGTGCGTGAGTCTGCTCGGTACGCAGCTCGCGCCCGAGGACCTGATCGGTGTGCCGCAGATCCGGGACGGGCGGTCGGTGTTCTGTCCGCCGGAGGCGATCGCGCGGGACGAGCCGTACTGCCTGTTCCTCGACGAACTCAACGCGGCCACACCGGATGTGCAGAAAGCGTTCTACTCGCTGATCCTGGACCGCCGTATCGGCAACTACGAACTCCCCAAGGGCTCGATCGTGATCGGCGCCGGTAACCGGGCGACCGACAACGCGCTGGCCCGGCCGATCTCGTCCGCGCTGATCAACCGGCTCACCCACGTCCACCTTGAGGCGTCGCCGAAGGACTGGCTCGACTGGGCCGCCGCCAACGGGATTCACCCGTGGATCCTGGACCACCTCACCGACCGGCCCGACCACCTGTGGTCCAAGCCTCCGAAGACCGAGGAGGCCTTCTCCACGCCCCGGTCCTGGCACATGCTCTCCGACGCGCTGGGCTCCTTCGGGCCCGACCTCGACGAGGACACCCTGAAGGTGATCGCGCACGGCACGCTGACCCCGGCGCACGCGGTCGCGTTCTGCGGGTACGTCAAGATCGTGCGCAGCCGGTTCGGCATCGAGGCGATCATCAAGGGCGACGCCGGCTGGCCGCACCGCCCCGAGGACCGCGACCTGCTGTACTACCTCGCCGAGTCCTTCCGGGGCCGGCTGGTCAAGGAACTCCCGGTCAGCAAGGAGCACTTGTCGGCGAACGGGCTCCAGACCGCGTACCGCGCCAAGTCGCTGCTCGTGCAGCTCGCCGAGATCTCGGTGGAGGTCGCGCAGAGCGTCATCGCCCCGGACACCGACGGCAATCCGCTGCTGCCCGCCTGGTTCCTGGTCGAGGCGGCCCGGGACATGCCCCGGCTGGTCGAGGCCCGGCAGTGAGCCGTACGCAAGGGGGCAAAGGGAGCAAGGGGAAGCCGAAGAAAGACCTCGCCGCCGAGGCTTTCGAGGAGGGGCTGCGCCTCGTGCGGGCCAACCGCGCGCTCGCCGCCATCGGATTCAGCACCTGCCGCCGGGACGACTGCCACCACACGCCCGACTCCGGTCTGGTGCGCGTCGATTCCAACGGTGTGTTGCACGTCCACCCCACCCGCCGGGCCGAACCCGCCGCGTGGGCCTGGGCGATCGCGCACTGCATCATCCACCTGGGCTTCGGCCATGTCCCGGCCGCGCCGAAGCCGCGCGGCCAGCCCGACGGGCCCGCCCTCGCGGCGCGTTGCGCCGTCGTCAACCGCTTCCTGCTCGGCTTCCCCATCGGGGTCACCCCCGAGGACCTGCCCGCCTCCTACCCGGGCGGCGACGAGGAGCAACTCGCCGCGCGCTGGCGCCGCGACGGCATCCCGCCCCTCTACGACCGCTGCGGTACGGCGGGCGGCGAGCCGGACCAGCTGCTCGTGCCGTGGGACACCTGGCAGGGCGGCAGCGCCCCCGACTGGCAGCTCAACTTCGCGAACGCCCTCACCCGCACCGTGGCCATGGCGATGGACGTGGCGGGCGGCCGGCGCGCCTCGATGCGCGGCGG
This sequence comes from Streptomyces sp. P5F9, assembly GCF_057961495.1. Taxonomy (NCBI): domain Bacteria; kingdom Bacillati; phylum Actinomycetota; class Actinomycetes; order Kitasatosporales; family Streptomycetaceae; genus Streptomyces; species Streptomyces sp. P5F9. The sequence continues at coordinate 6,486 of NZ_JBXVPZ010000193.1, forward strand.
ACCCACCCGACTCCAGCCCTGGGAACGGGCGTTGAGCTGGTTCGTCTCCTCCTACCCCCTCCTCGGCGGCATCGCGGCAGGCATCACCCTCGTCGCCGACGCCGAACTCGCCCGCGCCCACGGCATCTCCGTCGCCGCCGTCGACACCGGCGCGGCCGAGATCTACGTCAACCCGCTGCGCCAACTCGACGACGAGGAATGGCGGTTCGTCCTCGCCCACGAGATGCTGCACGCCGCCCTGCGCCACGGCGACCGCTGCGGCGTCCGCGACCCGTTCCTCTTCAACATCGCCGCCGACTACGTCATCAACGGCTGGCTGTGCGAGATGGACGTCGGCCGGATGCCCGAAGGGCTGCTGCACGACTCGGAGTTGAAGGGCCTCTCCGCCGAGGAGGTCTACGACCGGATCGCCGGCGACCTGCGCCGGATGCGCCGCCTGGCCACCCTGCGCGGCAAGGGCACCGGCGACATCCTCGGCGGCCCGCTCGGCAGCCCGCGCGACTACGTGGACCTCGACGAGTTCTACCGGCGCGGCCTCGCCCACGGCCTCGACCTGCACCAGCAGTACGAACGCGGCTTCCTGCCCGGCGGGCTGGTCGAGGAGATCCGCGCCCTGAATCATCCCCCGCTGCCGTGGGACGCCCGACTCGCCCGCTGGTTCGACGAGTTCGTGCCACGCCCCGAGCCCGTGCGGTCGTACGCCCGCCCCTCGCGCCGCCAGTCCTCCACGCCCGACATCCCGCGTGCGGGCCGCCATTTCCCGCCCGAGGAGATCGCCCGCTGCACCTTCGGCGTCGTCCTCGACACCTCCGGCTCCATGGACCGCGGCCTCCTCGGCAAGGCACTGGGCGCGATCGCCTCGTACGCCGAGGCCCGTGACGTACCGGCCGCCCGGGTCGTGTTCTGCGACGCGGCCCCGCACGACGCGGGCTACGTGTCGGTCACCGACATCGCGGGCCGGGTCCGGGTGCACGGACGCGGCGGTACGGTCCTGCAGCCCGGGATCGACCTGCTGCACCGTGCGGACGACTTCCCGCGGGGCGCGCCGATCCTGATCATCACGGACGGCTGGTGCGACGTGCTGCGGGTGCGGCGCGAACACGCCTATCTCCTACCGCAGAACGCTCGCCTGCCGTTCACCGCACGTGGGCCGGTCTTCCGGGTGCGCTGAGGCGGAATGTGATCGGATGGACCCGAACGACATCCGCGTCGAAAGGAATCATCGTGGCAACCACGCGCACCGCACACACCGTCTGGGAAGGCGAACTCATCAAGGGCAGCGGCGAGGTCACCTTCGACTCGTCAGGCATCGGTGTGCAGCCGGTGACGTGGGCGTCGCGCGCCGAGCAGGCCAACGGCAGGACCAGCCCCGAAGAGCTGATCGCCGCCGCCCACTCCAGCTGCTTCTCCATGGCCCTCTCCCACGGCCTGACCGGCGCGGGCACCCCGCCCACCCGCCTGGAGACCAAGGCCGACGTCACCTTCCAGCCCGGCGAGGGCATCACCGGCATCCACCTCACCGTCCGCGGCGAGGTCCCCGGCCTGGACGAGGCCGGCTTCGCCGCCGCCGCCGAGGACGCCAAGAAGAACTGCCCGGTCAGCCAGGCCCTCGCGGGTACGACGATCACGCTGACGGTGGAATCCGCCTGACCCCCGCTTCGTCTCCCGCCTCGATGCCGCGCCCGGAAAAACGGGTGCGGCATTGACATTCCCGCACTCAAGTTCTCAGCTGGAGATCGGGCAGCGCCTGGCGGAAGGGGACGGCGATGGGACGTGCGGTCGGGATCGATCTGGGGACCACGAACTCGGTGGTCGCGGTGCTGGAGGGCGGCGAGGCCACGGTGGTGGCCAACGCCGAGGGGGCGAGGACCACACCCTCGGTCGTGGCCTTCGCCAAGAACGGCGAGGTCCTCGTCGGCGAGGTCGCCAAACGGCAGGCCGTGACGAACATCGAGCGCACCGCGCGCTCGGTGAAACGGCATATGGGCGACGCGAGTTGGCGTTTCCCGGACACGGGCGCCATCGACGGGACGCGGTACCGCGCCCAGGAGCTGTCGGCGCGTGTGCTGCAGAAACTGAAGCGGGACGCGGAGGCCTATCTCGGCGAGGACGTCACGGACGCCGTGATCACCGTCCCCGCCTACTTCGACGACTCCCAGCGCCAGGCCACCAAGGAGGCCGGCGAGATCGCGGGCCTCAAGGTGCTGCGGATCATCAACGAACCGACGGCCGCCGCCCTCGCCTACGGCCTCGACCGGGGCGAGGAGCAGACCGTGCTGGTCTTCGACCTCGGCGGCGGCACCTTCGACGTGTCGTTGCTGGAGATCGGCGACGGCGTCATCGAGGTGAAGGCCACCAACGGCGACACCCATCTCGGCGGCGACGACTGGGACCAGCGGGTCGTCGACCACCTCGTCAAGAAGTTCCAGGGGCAGTACGGCATCGACCTCGGCAAGGACAAGATGGCGCTCCAACGCCTGCGCGAGGGCGCGGAGAAGGCGAAGATCGAGCTGTCCTCGTCCTCCGAGACGACGATCAACCTGCCCTACATCACGGCCTCCGCCGAAGGTCCGCTGCACCTCGACGAGAAGCTGACCCGCGCCGGGTTCCAGGAACTCACCGCCGATCTGCTCGACCGCTGCAAGAACCCCTTCCACCAGGCGGTCAAGGACGCGGGCATCAAGCTGTCCGCGGTCGACCACGTGATCCTCGTCGGCGGCTCGACCCGGATGCCCGCCGTCACCGACCTCGTCAAGGAACTCACCGGCAAGGACCCGCACAAGGGCGTCAACCCCGACGAGGTCGTGGCGCTCGGCGCCGCCCTCCAGGCCGGGGTCATCCGCGGCGACGTGAAGGACGTCCTCCTCCTCGACGTCACCCCGCTGTCCCTGGGCATCGAGACCAAGGGCGGCATCATGACGACGCTCATCGAACGCAACACGACCATCCCGACCCGGCGTTCGGAGATCTTCACCACCGCCACCGACAACCAGCCCTCGGTCGGCATCCAGGTCTACCAAGGCGAGCGTGAAATCGCCGCGTACAACAAGAAGTTGGGCGTCTTCGACCTCACGGGCCTGCCGCCCTCCCCGCGCGGGGTGCCGCAGATCGAGGTCGCCTTCGACATCGACGCGAACGGCATCATGCACGTCTCGGCGAAGGACCTGGCGACCGGCCGCGAACAGAAGATGACCGTCACCGGCGGCTCCGCCCTGGCCAAGGACGACATCGACCGCATGATGCGGGAGGCCGAGCAGTACGCGGACGAGGACCGCAAGCGCCGCGAGGCGGCCGAGACCCGCAACCAGGCCGAGCAACTCGTCTACCAGACCGAGAAGTTCGTCCACGAGAACGAGGAACGCGTACCGGCCGACATCAGGTCCGAGGTCGAGGCGGCGGCCGCGGAGGTGAAGTCGCTGCTGGAACACAACGCCGACACCGCCGAGTTGCGTACCGCCGTCGAGAAACTCGCCACCGTCAGCCAGCGGATGGGGCAGGCGATGTACGCGCAGGCCGCGCAGCAGGCACCCACGGAGCAGGCGGAGAACACCGAGGAGCCCGACTCCCCGCGGCAGCACGAGGAGGAGGAAGGCGTCGTCGACGCGGAGATCGTCGACGACGAACGGGATATGAAGGGTGGCGCCGCCTAAGGCCCGGTCGGCAGGGTGGCGCGGACCGCGTCCAGGACGGAGGCGTACGGGGTGCCGAAGTCGGCCAGGCGGGCGCGGAGTCGGTCCATGGCGGCGCGGTGCTCGGCGAGCAGGTCGAGGGTGCCGGTGCGGGACGTGAACTCCAGGACTGCGGGCAGGAAGTCGGCCAGCTCCGCCGCCGGGGTAGGTCAGGCAGAGCGCGGCCGCCTGGTACAGCACGGCGTCGGAGGGCATCAGGCATCCCTCGCGTTCTGGGGCGCCGGAACACCCCGGCTCGGTACCTCTCCCGGTGTTCTCGTCTCCGTCACCTGCGCTCCCTTGCTCGCCCGTGGTGTCGAACCCAGGGCGGGGCAGGGGAGCGCACCCGTTCACCGCAGCCGTACGGGTCAGGGCTTGCGGGCGACGCCGCCGTAGACCGGGACGATGCCCTCCGCCTGGGCGGCCACGTCCTCCGGGGCCGGACGCCAGCCGTAGACCGGGATGACGCCAGGGCCGAGCAGGTCGAGGCCGTCGAAGAAGCGGGAGAACTCGGCCAGGGTGCGCGGGAAGAAGGGGGTGCCGCTGCGCTGGAAGTGCTCGGCGGCCTTCGCGATGGCGGCGGGGCTGAGGTCCGGGGTGACCTGCGACAGCACCACGTAGCTGCCCGGGACGAGCACGTCGACGTACCGCCTGATCAGGCCGTACACGTCGTCGCCGGCCGGATCCGCGCTCAGGTAGTGGGTGAGTGCGACCAGCGACAGCGCGACCGGCTGGGTGAAGTCCAGGGTCTCGCCGGCCAGCCGCAGGATCGTGTCCGGGTCGCGGACGTCGGCGTGCACGTACTCGGTGCTGCCCTCGGCCTCGCCGTGCAGCAGCGCCTCCGCGTGCCGCAGCACGATCGGGTCGTTGTCCGCGTACACGACCTTGGCGTCCGGGGCGACACTCTGCGCCACCTGGTGGAGGTTCGGCTCGGTCGGGATGCCGGTGCCGATGTCCAGGAACTGGCGTATCCCGGCCTCGGCGGCGGTCCGGGTCGCCCGGTGCATGAACCGGCGGTTGGCCCGCGCCCCGCGCACCGCGGCGCTGTCCGTGGCGAGGATCCTGCGCGCCAGCTCCTCGTCCACCGGGTAGTTGTCCTTGCCGCCGAGCCACCAGTCGTACACCCGCGCAGGATGCGGCCTGCTGGTGTCGATACGGAGGGGCGCGGCGTCGGATCCGGTCATGCGGTGTCGTCTCCTCGGGAGTTCGCGTGGTGGTGCCCGGGCCGTGCTTGCTCAGAAGGTCTCGCGGTAGTCCCGCAGGATCTTCTTGGTGCGCTGTGCGGACGCGGCGTGCGCCGTCATGTGGTCGAGGACCTCCAGATGCGCGGAGACCTCCGTACGGGAGTCCAGGTACAGGGCGCCGGTCAGGTACTCCGTGAACACCATGTCGGGCAGCTCCGGTTCGGTGAAACGGAACAGCGAGAAGGGGGCGTATGTGCCCGGATGCGGGCCGTTGTCGAACTCGGCGACCTGGAGCGTGATCCGGTCGCGCTCGCCGAACTCCAGGAGTCTGTCGAGCTGTTCGCGCATGACCTCGCCGCGCATGCTCACCGGCCGGCGCAGCACGGTCTCGTCCATGATGACCCACAGGTGCGGCGGATTGTCCCGCTCCAGCAGCCCCTGCCGCGCCATCCGCAGCGACACGTGCCGCTCGATGGTCTCAGGACCGGTCTGCCCGATCGTCCCGGCCTCCAGCACGGCGCGCGCGTAGTCCTCGGTCTGCAACAGGCCCGGCACGAAGTGCGGTTCGTACGAACGGATCAGTCCGGCGGCACCCTCCAGGCTCACGTACAGGCTGAACCACTCCGGCAGCACATCGTGGAACCGCTGCCACCAGCCCGGCTGGTTCGCCTCCTCGGTGAGCGCGACGAACGCGTCCGTCTCCTCCTCGGGCACCCCGTACGTCGTCAACAGCACCTGGACGTACGGCACTTTGAGCGCGACCTCGGCCATCTCCATTCGCCGTACGGTCGCCGGGGCCACCCGCAGGACCTGCGCGGCCTCCTCGCGCTTGATGCCGGCCGCCTCACGCAGCTCCTGCAGCCTTCTGCCCAGCACCACTTGACCCACCGTGGGCGCGGGCCGTCGTTCACTCACAGCCACGCCTCCCCATACGCGCCGAAGTCTGGGGGCAGTGTGCCATGTTCCGGCCATTGTCTCAGCGGTTCGGAGGTGATCATCCGTCAGTCTCCCCGCGCGTGCAGGTACTTGGCCGTCGCCGGATCGGCCGGGAGGAACGTCTCGATCGCCAGCTCCGAGACCGTCACGTCCATGGGTGTGTTGAACGTGGAGATCGAGGAGACGAAGGACAGCACCCGGCCGTCGTGCTCGATCCGCATCGGCAGCGCGAAGTACGGGACGGACGGGGCCGGTTCGTCTCCGTCGCCGGCCGTGCCGGGTGCCGGGTACGCCGAGACCTCCTCGTACAGCGCGCGCAGCGGCTCGGAGCGGTGCAGGGCGATCTGCCGTTCCATCTGCGCGAGGAGATGCCCGCGCCACTCACCCAGATTGCGGATGCGCGGTGCCATCCCCTGCGGGTGGAGCGTCAACCGCATGGCGTTCAGCGGGGGTTGGAGCAGGGACTCCGGTACGCTGTCCAGGAGCATGGTGATGCCCCGGTTCGCCGCCACGACGGTGTAGCCGGCGTCGACCACCAGCGCGGGATACGGCTCATAGCCCTGGATCAGTCGCTCAAGACCCTCGCGCAACGCGTCCAACGCCGGGTCGTCCAGCGGGGTTTCCGGATAGCGCGGGGCGTAACCGGCCGCCATGAGAAGGGAGTTGCGCTCCCGCACCGGCACGTCCAGGTGCTCGGCGAGGCGCAGCACCATCTCCTCGCTCGGCCGGGACCGCCCCGTCTCGATGAAGCTGATGTGCCGCGCCGAGGAGTCGGCCCGCAACGCCAGCTCCAGCTGACTGACCCGCCGCCGCTCCCGCCAGGCACGCAGCAACGGGCCGACGCCCTTGCCGGCCGGGGCGGCGGCAGCGGTGTCGGTGCCGGTCGGGACAATGGTCATACACACGACCGTAGTCGAAGGAGAGCGCACGTGAACGAGTCGAGGATCCCGTCCGGGCAGGCTGCCGGGAACTCCCTGGGGGAGGCCACGGCGATGTACCGGGCCAGAGTCCGCGGCTGCCTCCTCGGCGGCGCGGTCGGCGACGCCCTCGGCTACCCGATCGAGTTCGCCTCCCTCGACCGCATCCGCGCGAGCCACGGACAGCGCGGCGTGACCGGGTACGCGCCCGGCGCGCACGGCGCCGTAGGCCTGATCAGCGACGACACCCAGATGACCCTGTTCACCGTCGAGGCGCTCATCACGGCCCACGCGCGGGAGCGGGCGAAGGGGATCGGCGGCGCCTGGTCCATGCTGCTGCGCGAGGCCTACGAGCGCTGGCTGGAGACCCAGTCCAAGCCCGCACCGGGCGACAGCGCCACGTCCGGGCTGATCGCCGAGTCCTGGCTGTACGCCCGCCGCGCCCCCGGCAACGCCTGCCTGTCCGGGGTCGCCCAGATGTACGCGCCCGACCCGTGGCTCCCGCTCGACGGCAAGCCCGGCCGCGTCAACCCCGACTCCAAGGGCTGCGGCACGGTGATGCGCTCGGCCCCCTTCGGCCTGGTCAACACCGCCGACGGAGCCTTCGACATGGCGGCCCGCGGCGCCCAGATCACCCACGGCCACCCCACCGGCTACTACGCGGCGGGCGCCCTCGCCGCGATCGTCGCGCACCTCGTCGCCGGGGACTCCCTGGAGGGTTCGGTCCTGCGCGCGCTACGACTCCTGGAGCGCCACCCCGCCCACGAGGAGACCTCGGCAGCCCTCCGCGCAGCCCTCGACCTGGCCGCCGAGGGCTCGCCCACCGCCGAGAAGGTCGAGTCGCTCGGCGCGGGCTGGGTCGCGGAGGAGGCCCTCGCGATCGGCGTCTACAGCGCGCTCGCGGCGAGCGACGTGCAGGCCGCGCTGCTCCTCGCCGTCAACCACTCCGGCGACAGCGACTCCACCGGCTCCATCTGCGGCAACCTCCTCGGCGCCCGCTACGGCGACCACGGCCTGCCGCACACCTGGGTCCAGCAGGTCGAGGGCCGCGCCACGATCGCCGCCCTCGCGGACGACCTCGCGGCGGAATGCGTACCGGGCTGACCTCCGGGCACCCGTCCGACCAGGGACGCGACCACCTGCCTGCGAGCCGCGGCGGGTGGCGCGCCGCCTGTGGCACGCCGAGAATGAACCCGTCCAAGCCTGATCCGAAGCCCGATCTGAACCCGGACCCCGAGGAAGGAGCGAGGCCATGCCCGTCGCCCCGCTGTCGCAGAAGGAGATCGAGGACCGCCTCGCGGAACTCCCCGGCTGGTCCGTCGACACCGACCGCCTCACCCGCGCGTACCGTCTCGCCTCCCACTTCGCCGCCACCGCGATGGTCGTCCACATCGCCCAGGTCCAGGAGGAACTCGACCACCACTCCGACCTCACCCTCGGCTACAACACCGTCACCCTCACCGTGAACACCCACAGCGTCGGCGGCGCGATCACCGAGCTGGACTTCCAACTCGCCCGCAGGGTCGAGGACTTGGCCCCGGGACACGGCGCGGGCTGACCGGAGGCGAAGAGGAGGGGCGGGCGGAGAGGCAGGGCGGAAGCGCGTGCTGGACTACGACAAGGAAGCCGACGCGTACGACGCGACCCGCGGCGGTGAGCCCCGCGCCGCCGCGGCCGCCGAAGCGGTTCTGGGCCTCGTTCCGCAGAACGCCCGAACCCTCCTGGACGTGGCCTGCGGCACCGGCATCGTCACCCGCCGCCTGGCCGGGGCCCGCCCCGGCCTACGGGTGACGGGCCTCGACACCGCACCCGCCATGGCCCGCACGGCGGCAGCACGGCTCCCCGGCGCGATCCTCCTCGCGGACAGCCGCCAACTCCCGTTCCCGGACGGGGTGTTCGACGCGGTCACCACGGTATGGCTGCTGCACCTGGTGGACGGCCCGGAGGACGCCAGGGCGATCATCGCGGAGTGCGCGCGGGTCCTCCGCCCAGGCGGCGTGTACATCACCACGGTCGACAAGGCCGCCGCCCACGACGTCGGCAGCGACATCGACGCCGTCCTCGCACCCCGTCCCCGCCGCCCCGCCCAGGACCGCCCCGACCAAGTCCGCGGGCACGCGGCCGAGTTCGGCCTCCGTCCGGCCGGCACCGCCAGCTTCCGGGGCCACGGCCAGGGCCGCAGCCCCCGCAGCACCACCGCGGACCTGCGACGCGGCTGGTTCACCATGCTGCCACCCGGCGAACCGCTCACGGAACGGTTCGCCGCGGAGCTGGAGTCGCTTCCGCACCAGGAAGTCCCGCGCCCCGACCCGGAGTTCAGCCTTCTGGCCTTCCGGAAATCGGCGCAGACACCCGGCAACTCGCCTGCGCGCAGCGGCAACTGAGGGTACGCAACCCGTCCGTCCTCCATGGAGGTACGTCACGTGAGCCACCCGCACCCGCACGTACACGCAGACCCGCCCCAACACCCCCGCGGACGAAGGGCCGTACTCTCCGCACTCATCACGGCCGCGGCCCTGGTCGCAGCCGGACTCACCACCCTCACCACCGGCGGCACGGCCGAAGCCGCCACCGCCCGCCAGGTCGAAGCCCTCGACCGGGGCGTCGTCAGCGTCCACACGGACAGCGGCAACCTGGTCAGCTGGCGCTGGCTCGGCACCGACCCCGATGACGTCTCCTTCAACGTCTACCGCGCCGGTATGAAGGTCAACCCGTCCCCGATCACCGGCTCCACGAACTACTTCCACGCCGGCGCGCCCGCCCAGGCCGACTACACGGTCCGCGCGGTCGTCGGAGGTGTGGAACAGCCCGACTCGGTCCACGCGATCCAGTTCCGCACCGGCTACAAGGACGTCCCGATCACCCCGCCCGCCGGCGGCACGACCCCCGACGGAGTCGCGTACACCTACGAGGCCAACGACGCCTCCGTGGGCGACCTCGACGGAGACGGCCGGCTCGACTTCGTCCTCAAGTGGCAGCCCACGAACGCCAAGGACAACTCCCAGTCCGGCTACACCGGCGACACGATCCTCGACGGGATCACCCTCGACGGCACCCGACTGTGGCGCATCGACCTGGGCCGCAACATCCGCTCCGGCGCGCACTACACACAGTTCCAGGTCTACGACTACGACGGCGACGGCAAGGCCGAGGTCGCCATGAAGACGGCCGACGGCACGGTCGACGGAACGGGCACGGTCATCGGCAACTCGGCGGCGGACTACCGCAATGCGAGCGGCTACGTGCTGTCGGGCCCCGAGTACCTGACCATGTTCAACGGCTCGACCGGCAAGGCGATGGGCACCGTCGACTACGTCCCGGCACGCGGCACGGTCTCCTCCTGGGGCGACTCCTACGGCAACCGCGTCGACCGATTCCTCGCCGGCACCGCCTACTTGGACGGCTCCCGCCCCTCCCTGATCATGGCGCGCGGCTACTACACGCGCACGGTGATCGCCGCCTGGGACTGGCGCAGCGGCGCCTTCACCCGCCGCTGGACCTTCGACACCAACTCCTCGACCAACACCGGCAAGGGCTACGACGCCCAGGGCAACCACCAGTTGGCGATCGCGGACGTCGACGGCGACGGCAAGGACGAGATCGTGTACGGCTCGATGGCCGTCGACGACAACGGCTCCGGCCTGTGGACCACCAAGAACGGCCACGGAGACGCCCTGCACGTAGGCGACTTGGACCCCTCCCGCCCGGGGTTGGAGGAGTTCAAGGTCGACGAGGACTCCTCGAAACCGTCCTCGTGGATGGCGGACGCGAAGACCGGCACGGTCATCTGGTCCACACCGGCCAACGGCGACAACGGCCGCGGTGTCTCCGGGGACATCTGGGCGGGCAGCGCGGGCGCCGAGTCCTGGTCGGCGTCGGAGAGCGGCGTCCGTAACCCGAAGGGCACGGTGGTGGCGAGCCGCAAGCCCTCCAGCATCAACTTCCTTTCCTGGTGGGACGGCGACCCGGTGCGCGAACTCCTCGACGCCACCCACATCGACAAGTACGGCACGACCGCCGACACCCGCCTCCTGACCGGCGCCGACGTCCACTCCAACAACAGCACCAAGGCGACCCCGTCCCTGTCCGGAGACATCCTCGGCGACTGGCGCGAGGAGGCCGTCTGGCCCACCACGGACAACACGGCCCTACGGATCTACTCGACCCCGTACGAGACGACCACCAGGATCACGACCCTGCTCCACGACACCCAGTACCGCACAGCCCTGGCCTGGCAGAACACCGCCTACAACCAGCCGCCCCACCCGAGCTTCTACATCGGCGACGGGATGACGACGGCGCCTCGGCCGACGGTATACACACCGTGAGACAGGTGGCTGCGCGCGCCGCGGTGCGCGCAGCCACCCTCCACGCTCAGCCGACCGCGCAGCTCTGATCGCCCACCTTGAACGCCCCCGGCTTCGAATTCACC
>NZ_JBXVPZ010000194.1:0-17618 GCF_057961495.1 Streptomyces sp. P5F9
CCCAGCAGCCACCCGCCCACCACATCCGACGGCCAGTGCACGCCCAGCCACACACGGGTGAGTCCCACACCCGCGACGGAGATCACGGCCAGGGTCATGGCCGTACGCCACACAGCGCGTCCGGCGCCGTAGTCGTGCAGCAGCCACAGCAGCAGGCCGCAGACCACCGTGGCGGTCATGGCATGGCCTGAGGGGAAGGCGGCGTAGTGGGCCGAGTCGACGGGGTCGGGCCATGCCGGGCGGGGGCGGCCGACCAGTGCCTTCAGGGTCTGTTGGAGCAGTGTGCCCAGCGCACATGTGGCCGCCAGCCACAGCGCCGTCCACCATGCTGAACGCCGCCACACCAGCCACACCATGGCGGCCGCACACACGAGGCGCATGGTCAGCGGGTCCCAGACCCAGTCCGTCAGGATGCGGAACGTATGCGTCAAGCCGTGGTTCTCGACCGCCCAGCGATGCGTGGTCCGGGCGATCCGCTCGTCGACGTCGATCAGTGGACGCCACTCCACCGCGACGAGGGTGAGCAGCAGCGCGGAGCACAGGGCGAGGGTGATGCCGGTCTGCCGGAGAGTCGGGCGGGGCGGGTGGTGCATGGAACGATCCTCGCCGACTCGCGGTGGGCGGAGCCAGCCCGGCCCGGGGAGCACATCCCCCGCGTCCTTTGTGTGCCCTGACCGCGGCGCCTTCTCGGCCTTGCCCGGCCCTTCTCGGCCTTGCCCCGGCCCTCCTCAGCCCAGCGCCCGCAACCCCGGCACGAACGCCACCAGTACCGGAACCACCGGCACCAGCGCCGCCGTCGCGGTCCAGCCCAGGCGGCGCATCGCCGTGAGGCGGTCCGGGGGAGTGAGCAGCCGGTTCACCCGCTGCGGAACATGGGCGTGGGGAGTGGGGCACGGTCCGAACACCCCGCGGTCCTCGTTGAGTTCGACCAGTGCGAGGGCGGTCGTGAGGCGGCCGAAGCGCCGGGAGGCCATGTCGTCGGCGGCGAGTTCGACCAGCCGGTGCATCTCGTCCCGGAACGCGGCGAACACCGGCACCTGCGGAAACCCGTTCGCGAGCGCGCCCGAGCAGTGCAGCAGCCAGTCGTGCCGGGCCTGTGCGTGCCCCTGTTCGTGTGCGAGCAGTGAGTCCAGCTGCCGCCCCTTGAGACGCCTCAACGCGGCCGTGGTGATGACCAGTTGGGGCGCGGTACCGGCCATCCACCAGGCGTCCGGCCGCTCCCCCTCCAGGACGACCAGCGGCTCGGCGCCCGGCTCCTCGCCGGGCAACACCGGTGCGCGCACGAGGAGTTCGGCCCTGCGCAGCCGACGCCGTGCCCGGGCCCGTACGACCTCACGGACCAGCATCGCCGCGGTCCACGCTCCGCCGCACGCGAGGGCCACCGCGGTCGTGGCGGCCCAAGGCCCGGTCGTCACCAGGGGATAGGCGTCCACGACCGCGTGCGGGGCGTTGGCGAACACATGGCCGCGCACCGCCTGCCACGCGGCGGCCGCGCTGAGCGTCATCGACAGGGCACAGCACAGGAGGACGGCCGCCACCACGCACTGCCACACCCACAGCGCGAGCACCGGCTCATGGTCCGGCCAGTCGGCCCGGGCGAGCAGCCGTGGGGCGACAACGGCGGCCAAGGCGCCGAGCAGCAACAGTGCCGCGGGGACCATCATGGGAGCACCCTATGAGCGCCGCGGTGATCAGGGGTACGGCTTGTCACGGCAAAGTGACGCAGACCACGATGTCGTACAGCCGCGCCTGTCCTGCCTAGAGCGTCAGCAGCATCGCGACCATGCCGATCCCCATCGACAGCCGGCACGCCCGCGCCAGCTCCGGCCGGTCGCCCCAGCCGACGCTCCCGCCGCCGACGGCCGCGCCGGTCACCGCTCCGGCGACCGGCACCAGCCGGATGCCCGACAGCAGCACGTATCCCACGAAGTAGAGGAGCAACGCGCCCGTCAGGAGCGGGACTCCGGAGTCGCCGTGTTCGTGGTGGTGCGCGGGCGAGGCGGCCATCGCGAGCGCCATGTAGACCATGGCCGCGGTGCCCAGCAGATGGTGCACATGGTGCGGACTCCTGCGCGCCGACCACAGGGCGCGCAGCGCCGCCGCGCCGAACACCGCCGCGTAGCCGGGCCACGCCCAGGACGGTGGCGTGAACACCGCGGCGGGTACCGCCATCGCGGCCATGCCGAAGCCCATCAGCGCCTCGCCGCCCGCGGCCCGGCGCTGTTCCTCGACAGGGCTGCGCATCCGCAGCAGGCAGTAGGCCCCGGTCGCCGCACACAGCGCGACCAACAGCCAGCCGGGCGAAGCCGGTCCACCATGCACGCGCATCCCCCGTTCCGCCTCGGACATCGCTCTCCGTCGACGTTCGGTCACAGGATGCCCGTGCCGCACGGGGCGCAATCAAGCGCAACGGTGTACACGGGGAGCACTCGACGGAGCGCGGCAGGTCAGTGGCGCCCCGGCGGCATGCCCGGCGGAAATATTTCACGAGTAAAACACCTGCTAAACTTACTTCCCATGAGCAGTGCGACCCCCGCCCCCGCCCCACGCGTCCGACGTCTCCCGCTCACCGGCGTACTGCGTCTCGGCCGGCCGTCCGACATCTGGTTCAAGCCCGCGCTCAGCGCGGTCGCCTCGGTCGCCCCGCCCAACCTGACCCTGCTGGCCCTCGGCCGCCTCGACCTGGCGATGTACACGATGGCCGGCTCCTTGTGCGCGCTCTACGCCCACAACAAGCCCTACGCCGCCCGGGCCCGCGCCCTCGTCGGGGTGGTGCTCGGCATGATCGCCGGTCTCGCCGTCGCGCTGGTCACGGCCTCGCTCACCACGAACGCCGTCGTGCTGGTCACGGTCGGCGCCGCCCTGGCCGCCGTACAGAAGGGACTGTGCGACGCGAGCCGGATCGGCCCGCCCGGCAACGTGGTCCTCACCTTCATCAGCTCCGCCTCGCTCTTCGCACCGCAGACACTCGGCCAGGTCCCCGCGCACCTCGCGCTGGCCGCCGCCGCGGGCGCCTGGGCATGGCTCGTCGGCATGGCCCCCGCACTCGTCCGCCCCTACGGCCCCGAGCGCCGCGCCACCGCCCAGGCCCTGAACGCCGCCGCGACGTACGCCGCCACACACGGCACCGGAGACGATGACGCACGCGCGCGTGCCGCCGCCGCGGCGGCCATCCACGCGGCCTGGCACTCCCTCCTCGCCACCGGCAGCCGTACCCCACCCCGACGCGCTCTCGAACGCCTCCTCGTCCGTGCCGAGGTCGCGCTCGCCGCGCCCGCGGACGCCGACCCGGAGCGGCTGCGCACGTGGGCCCGCGAACTGCGCGGCAGGGGACCGGCCCCGCAGACCGACGTCCCGGCCGGCGCCGTGGACGAACTCCTCGGTGTGGACGCCGAACTGGCCGCCCCCGCCCGCCCGTTGTGGACCAGGCTCGGTCCGCTCACCCCGCTCGTGCTGCGCACGGCGCTCGGCTGTGCGCTCGCCGGATACGTGTCCCTCGCCCTCGGTGTCGGCCGCCCTTACTGGGCCCTCGTCACCGCCGCCTCCCTCTACCAGGCGAACATCACGCTCACCTGGGGACGGGGTGTGCAGCGGGTCGTCGGGAACCTCGCCGGGGTGCTCGTCTTCGCCGGGGTCGCGCCGCTCGCTCACGCGCATCCGGCGGCCCTCGTGCTGTGCTGCCTCGCCTTCAACTTCGGTGCGGAGGCGCTGATCGGCCGCAACTACTGGCTCGGCAGCGTGTGTGTGACCCCGATGGCGTTGCTCATCACGGAGTTCGCGCGGGCGCAGCAGCCCGGTGAGCTGATCGCCGAGCGGGTGGTCGACACCCTCGTGGGCGCGCTGGTGGGCCTCGTTGCCGCGGCCGTCGTCACCAACCGGCGCGCGACCGACCGTATCGAGGAGGCGCTGACCGCGGTGGAACGGGCCCGGGAGCGGGCCGCGCGCCTGCTGGCGGAGCAGGCTCCCGCGCCCGGAGCGCTGCGTTCCGCGCACCGCGCGCTCGCCGCCGCGCTCGTCGAACTGCGCGCCACCGTCGACGCCGCGTCCGGCGAGTGGTGGCAGCGCGCCCTGCCGCAGGAGCGGGTCGTGCTCGCCGAACAGTCCGGACACCGTACGCTCGCCGCGACGGTACGACGCCGGGAGTCGCCCTCCTGGCCGACCGCGGACCGGCGTACGGGCGGAAAGACGGAGGGCGTACGGGGATGACGGCAATGAGCGGACGGCCGGTCGACGGGGACGGCGCGGCCCGCCCGATCCCTCCGAGTGCGACCCGGCGGGACACCGTCGCCGCCGTCGTCGGGCAGTGGCAGGCCGTGCACCCCGGCCTCGACACCGGCCCGATGGAGATCATCGGCCGGATCAACCGGTGCGCCGCCCTGCTCCAGCAGGCCGAGGACGCCCCGCTGCGCAGGGCCGGGCTCAGCCGCCCCGAGTTCGACCTGCTCGGCGCGCTCCGCCGCACCGGGCACGAGCTGACGCCGAGCGAGCTGACCCGGGAGACCTTCTCCTCGGGCGCCGCCGTCACCAAGCGCCTCAAGTTGCTGACCGAACGCGGGCTCGTCGAGCGCCGCGGCGACACCCGTGACCGGCGCGTTGCCCACGTCCGTCTCACCGACACCGGCCGCGACCTCGTCGACGCGATCCTGCCCGAGCAGCTCGCCTACGAGACGACCGTGCTCGCCGGTCTGGACACCCCCGGACAGGGCGAACTCGCCTCCCTGCTCGGCGAGTTGCTCGTCCAGCTGGAAGGCCGGCTGGGCATGCTGCGCGTCTGAGCCGCCGCACGCGGGCGCCGACGGACCGTTGACGCGCGTCGCGTGATCTCCCTACGTTCGATCAAGCCGGTCCGGGACACCGACTGACGTACGACATGCCGAACAAGGGATTGATGCCGTGGCAGCCGCAGCCTCCGCCGCTCCTGTTTCCGGGAACCTCACCGTCGACCTCGGCACCGACACGGGCCCCTTCCACGGAGGCGCGAGCGGCACGCTCTACGGCCTGTACGGCGACGGCGTCCCCAGCCGCAACGCCGTCGAGGGCATGTACGTCCGCACGGTCTCCACCAAGGCCCAGGACGGCACCCAGCACCCGGGCGCCGACGCCCTGGAGACCCTCCGCCCCTTCGTCGAGGCGGGCGGCCAGGACGTCTACGTCTACATGACCGACATCTACCGCGGCTTCCCCTACGAATGGCCCGGTGACACCGGAGCCGAGCGCCTCGCCGACTTCACGGCCCGCGTCCGCCGCCAGGTCGACCAGGTGCTGACCCTCGGCGCCTACAAGTCCCATGTCGTGTACGTCCCGTTCAACGAGCCCGAGGGCAACATGTTCGGCACGGGGGAGTGGAGCTACGACCAGGTCTCCTGGCGCACCGAACCGCGCCCCTACTTCGCCGCCTGGCGGGACGTCTACCGCCTCATCAAGGAACTCGACCCGGGCGCCCGCATCGCCGGCCCCAACACCTGCCTCCTGTACGACGAGGTCAGGGGCTTCCTGGAGTTCGCCCGGGCCGAGGACGTACTGCCCGACGTGATCACCTGGCACGAGCTGTCCTCGCCCGACGCGATCCGCACGAGCGTCGCCAAGTACCGTGCGCTGGAGCGGGAGTTGGGCATCGGCCCGCTCCCCGTCAACATCAACGAGTACGCCCACAACTACCACTTGTCCGTCCCGGGCCAGATGATCCAGTGGATCGCCGCGATCGAGGAGTCCAAGGTCGACGCCGACATGGCGTACTGGAACATCGACGGCAACCTCAACGACTCGGTGGTGGAGGCCAACAAGGGCAACGGCCAGTGGTGGCTGTTCAACGCCTACGGGCAGTTCACGGGCAACACCGTCCAGGTCGCCGCGCCCCGCCCCAACGTCCAGTACACGCTCCAAGGCGTCGCCGCGCTCGACCGCGCCAAGCGGCAGGCGCGGGTGCTGCTCGGCGGCGCGGGCGGATCGGCGGACGTCGTGTTCGAGCACGTCGACCCCGAAGTCTTCGGTACGACCGTCCACGCGCGGCTCCTTGAGATCCCCTGGACAGGCCAAGTCGGCGCCTCCGCGCAGCCGTTGAGGCTCGCGGATCGTGAACTCCCCATCCTGGACGGCAAAGTGACGCTGCGTCTGACCGACCTGGACGCGATGTCGGCCTACCAGGTGATCCTGTCTCCGGGCGGCAAGGGGGCCGTAACGCTGCCGCCATCGGTCGGCTGGCGGCGTTCGTACCAGGCGGAGGACGCGGCCTACATCGGTGACGGCCACTCGCTGAACGGGCCCGAGGGGTCCCCGTCCGACGTCGACAAGTTCGCGGGCTCGACCGGCTACCACGTGGGCGGACTCCGCACCGGTTCCGACGGCGTGCTCGTCTTCTCCGTGGAGGTCCCGTGGGACGGAACCTACGACGTGAGCGTCTTCGCCAACTCCTACAACCTGGCCGACACGGTGCGCGAGCAGGGACCCACCAACGTGTTCCTGCGCGTCGACGGCGGGGATCCGCGGGAACTCCGGCTGCCGCTCGGCTACAAGTGGGCGGTGTGGGGCCACACCGACACCCGGGTGGAACTGACCGCCGGCGCGCACACGATCACCCTCGCCGCGCAGGACCATGACCTCGGTGTCACGCGGGGCGACGCGGTCGTCGACCGGCTCGACCTCGCCCTGCGCGACGACCAGGTGACCGCACCCGCGCTGTACGACGCCGAGTTCGCGGCCCTGGCGGGTGGCGCTCGCGTGGACTACGGGCAGCTCGGAGCCTCGGGACCCGGTGTCGTCGTACTGCCGCGGGGCGGCACCGCCACGTTCTGGGTGCACGCGGCGGAGGACGGGGAGGCAGCTGTGACCGTCGATCGGATCGGCCCCGGGGAGGGCGAGTTGACGATCAACGGCGAGAACGTTGGGATTGTTGAACGATCCCCGGCTCCTCTGTTCCTCACGTCGGGCATCAACAAGGTCACCGTCACCGCCACTTCGGACCAACTCGTCCTGGACCGCCTCCAGACAGGCCCCTCACGCGGCCTCCTCCCCACCTCCACGTACCCGGCCGAGGACGGCACCACGACCGGCAGCGCCCGGGTCACCGGCGCCTATACCTTCGCCACGGGCGGCAAGGCGGTCGAGGGCATCGGCGGCGGCCCCGCGAACGCCCTCACGCTCACCGTGACGGCGGAGCGGTCCGGCCGTCACGCGCTCACGATCCGCTACTCCAACGGCGAGCAGGCGCCCGCCACCCACTACAACCCGGACCCGGTCTGCCGCCACGCCGACATCGCGGTCAACGGTGCCGTCCCGCAGCGCGTCCTGTTCCCGACCACCTTCCACTTCAACAACTTCCACGACCTCTCCGTCCCCGCCACCCTCGACCAGGGCGCCAACACCCTCACCTTCACCGCCGACGAACTCCCGGACCACGACGGCCACTCCAGGAACCAGTACGGCCAACGCTCCGCGTACGCACCGGTGATCGACCGGGTGACGGTGACGCCGCTGGCGTGACACCGAAGGTGCCGGGGCGCCAGAGGACCTCGGTCGCCGTGCGGCGGTAGCCGGAGCGCCGGTCGTCGATGTCGGCCCATCAGCCAGGCCAGCGCGACCTGGGCCGGACTCCAGCCGCCCTGTCCGGCGATCTCCAGGACGGCGGAAATGACGTCCTCCTCCCGCGAGTTCGGCTTGTCGCCCCAACTGTCGAGCCGACCCGCCTCACCCCGGCGGTACTTGCCAGTGAGCTTTCCGGCCGCCAACGGCGCCCACGCCGGCACCGCCTGCCCGAACGCCCTTGCCTGCGGCAGCAGTTCACGCTCTGGTGTCCGCTCCAACAGGTTGTAGCGCAGCTGCGAACCGGCGAACGAGGTCCAAACCCCTCACGGCCAGCACGAACTCCTCGCGCCGTCCTTCCAGCAGTTCACCGAGTATCCGCTCCGACTCGCCGCCAGAGTAGATGTCGGCCGTGTCGACGAACTGTCCTACTGGGCAGGCGCCCTCAACCCTCCTCGTCCGCATACACCCCGAACATCGCCCCCTGCGGATCCCGCAGCACCGCAATCCGCCGCACGTTCCCGATGGACGTCGGCTCCATCAGGACCGTGCCGCCCGCCTCCGTAGCCGATGCGGCGGTGGCGTCGACGTCCGACACCGCGAAGTACGGCAGCCAGTGCGGAGGCACCTCCGGTGGGAACTTCGCGTCCATCGTCATCATGCCGCCGAAGTCGGCGCCGTCGATGCCCCATTGCGGGTAGTGCTCCGAGGGACGGACGGTCCAGCCGAACACGGTCGTGTAGAAGGTCTGGGCCCGCTCGGGCGCCCGCGTCAGCAGTTCCACCCAGCCCAGCGCGCCGGGCGCGTTGAACAGCCCGGCACCCGGGAAGGTCCGCGCCTGCCACATCTGGAACACGGCGCCGCCCGGGTCGAGTGCGACCGCGAAGCGCCCGATGTCGAACACGTCGATCGGTTCCATCAGCAGGGTCCCGCCCGCCGCGCGCACCTGCTCCGCCGTCGCGTCGGAGTCCGCCACCGCGAACGACACGTTCCACGCCACCGGCTGCGACTCCTGGAACAGCGGTGTCAGCGCGGCGACCGCCGCGTCACCGATGTGCGCGACCGTGTAACCGCCCGCCTCCGGCCTGGGATCGGTCTCCGGACGCCAGCCGAACACGTCCGAGTAGAACCGCTTGGCCGCCTCCAGATCACTGGTCCCGAGCTCTGTCCAGCAGGGTCCACCGATCACCGGCCTGTCGAGCTTCATGGCGTTCCTCTTCCGCAGAAAGCTCCCCTCCCAGCACGCTAAGCCCCGGCCGCGACCCCGGCCATCCGGCGCGGAAACGGCGCCGTGGTCGTCGTAGACCTACATCCCCGGCCGGTACCTCAGCGGATGATCCGCGGGCACCTCCACCAGCACGATCCGTGTCCCGTCCGGATCCGAGATCCACATCTCCACCAGCCCCCAGGGTTCCTTCACCGGCGGTCGCGCGATCTCGACCCCCTTCGCCCGCAGCTCCTCGTGCGCGGCGCCCGCGTCCGCGACCTGCAGCCACAGCTGTACGGCGGGGGAGGGCGGGGTGTCGGCGCGGCCGGAGACCTCCAGGAAGCCGCCGCCGAGGAAATAGACGGTCCCGCGTTCCGGACCTGTGCCGAACTCGCGGTAGACGGGCAGGGCCAACCGCTCGCCGTAGAAGGCGCGGGAGCGTTCGGGATCGGTGGGGCGCAGCAGGATGCGGCTGCTCAGTACGTGCACCATGCGGCCGGAGCCTAGCCTCCAGGGGCGCGTTACCCTCGTCTCTGCCTGAGCCGCGCCCTGATCGGAGTTGTGCACCATGGACACCGCCGCCACCGGACTGACCTTCCGCGACGCCACCGACGCCGATGCGGACGCCCTCGTCGTGCTGATCGAGTCGGCCTATCGAGGGGACGACAGCCGTGCCGGTTGGACCACCGAGGCGGACATCCTCGAAGGGCAGCGGACCGATCCCGAAGGCGTGCTGGCGGTCATCAAGTCGCCGGACAGCCGGCTGCTCGTCGTCGAGCGCGAGGGACGGGTCGTCGCCTGCTGCCAGCTCGAACACCGCGGCGACCACGCCTACTTCGGGATGTTCGCCGTCAGTCCGCAGCTCCAGGGCGGCGGCCTCGGCAAGGTCATCATCGCCGAGGCGGAGCGCACCGCCCGGGAGACCTGGGGTGTGCGGGAGATGCACATGACCGTGATCTCCGTACGGAACGACCTCATCGCCTGGTACGAGCGCCGCGGCTATCGCCGTACGGGCCGGATGACCCCGTTCCCGTACGGCGACGAGCGGTTCGGCATTCCGCAGCGCGACGACCTTCAGTTCGAGCTGCTGCTCAAGGAACTCGCCTGATTTCTACGGCCGTTCGGTCCGCTACGCCGTGAAGCGGCCCGTGCGTTTGATCTCCGGGTAGTCGGTGGTCGCGCCGTCCAGACCCAGGGCGCGGACGAGCCGCAGCTGGTCCTGTGTGTTCACCACCCAGCCGATGATCTTCAAGTCCGCCTTGCGGGCCGCCTCGACGACCTCCAGGGTCAGCCGGCGGATGTTGAGGCAGACCGTTTCGGCACCGGCCTCGGTGGCGCGCTCCACCACGTCGGGGCCGAAGCGGCTGGCGATCAGCGCGGTGCGCACGCCGGGCACCAGGCGGGCGATCTCGGCGATCGCCTCGTCGTGGAACGAGGACACCTCGACCCGCTCCACCAGGTTCCGCCGGTGCATGACCTCGGCCAGCGCCCGTGCCGCCGCCAGGTCCTTGATCTCGGCCTGGACCGGCGACTTGACCGCGTCCAGAACCTCTTCGAAGGTCGGCACGCGCTCGCCGCGCCCCGCGTCCAGGGTGCGCAGCTCGCCGAGGGTCCGCTCGGCGATCGGACCGGTCCCGTCGGTCGTGCGGTCCACGTCGGCGTCGTGCATGACGACGAGGGCGCCGTCCTTGCTCAGATGCAGATCGAGTTCGATGACATCGAGGCCGGCCTGCTCGGCGGCGACGAAGGAACGGAGAGTGTTCTCGGGTTCGAGACCCATGACTCCGCGGTGACCGATGGTAAGGAAGTTCAAGGTTCAACTCGCTTCCGTCGACGGCGGCTCGGCGCGCGCGCGTGGGCGCGGCCGGACACCGGCGTCCACGCGGCAGAGCCGCAGCCTAATGGCCGGGCCCGGCGTTGTACCCGTGCGTACGCGGGGGATTGGGGGCGACGGCCGGGGTGTACCTGGAGCTTACTGCGCGCCGCCGTCACTCAGGGGTGGGCGAGTCCCGTGGGCGTTGACCGAAACCGGCTCCCGGTCGCGGGCGGCGCCTCGCTTACCCCGCGGCAGCGGAAGTAGTCGCCTTCTTTGTGTCTGGCAGGAAAAAAGGCGGTGACGGTCCGGGTCGCGCAGGATAATTTGCGGATCGCTCACTTGCTGGGAGAAACCACGAACGCATACGGTGTCCATACGCGAGGTTCTCCCGTGGAGGATGGGACATGACGGAAATTCTTGTGCAGGTGGGTTCTGAGGAGCGGGTTCGTCCCGCGGCCAGGGTGGTGGAGCATCCGGCATGGCCCGTGCTCAAGGATGCCGTGGAGCGGATCCGGCCATGGCAGTCGAAGGACGGCTCGATCGACTTCGAGGTCGAGAGCGCCCCGGACCGTGCGGACGTCGACTCCGCCATGCACCAGGTGATCGGTGCCGTGGAGGAGCTTTCCCCGTTGCTCCCGCATGACGCGGCCTATCACGCGGCGCTCGTCAGGGATCTCGCGGAATGGGCCGCCGCCGACTTCCCGGTGCCCGACTTCCTCGACTCGCTGCTGGCCTTCCAGCCCGCCGCGAACCGCCGGGACGGACTCCAGCACCTGGTCGTCTTCCCGATGTACACGCAGAACGGCAACCCGGACCGCAACCTCGAAGCGGTCGTCCTGCGCATGGTCTGGCCCGACTGGCTGGCCGAGCTGGAGGCGACCCGCTACGACAACCCGCTGTTCTGCGGCATCACCTTCGAGGACTTCACCTCCGGCTACGACACCAACTCGGCCGTGCTCTTCCCGGAGACCATCGCCGTACGGCAGGCGCCGGAACGGTTCTCCTGGGGCGGCATCTTCTGCGACCGCGAGGCCGCCCGCTTCCGCCGGGTCACCGAGGCCGCCGTGGACATCCTGGGCATGCGACTGCCCGAGGACGTCGCCACGATGGTCGACGACCAGAAGCGCTGCGAGGAGGCCTTCGTCCTGTGGGACATGGTCCACGACCGCACCCACAGCCATGGCGACCTGCCCTTCGACCCGTTCATGATCAAGCAGCGCCAGCCGTTCTGGATGTACGGCCTCGAAGAGCTGCGCTGCGACCTCACCGCCTTCAAGGAGGCGGTGAAGCTGGAGGCCGACGGCGTCCCGCAGGCCCGTGACGTGCAGTACGCGGTCCTCTGCGACCGCATGTTCCGCTTCCCGGTCACCGGCGAGCGCGTGCGCAACTACGACGGTCTCGGCGGCCAGCTCCTCTTCGCCTACCTCCACAAGCACGACGTCGTCCGCTGGACCGACAACAAGCTGCACATCGACTGGCAGCGTGCCCCCGAGGTCACCAACCAGCTGTGCGCCGAGATCGAGGACCTCTACCGCGCGGGCATCGACCGCCCCAAGCTCGTCCACTGGTTCAAGGCCTACGAGCTGGTCGCGACCTACCTCGCCCCGCACCCGGGCTCCCGCTGGGCCAAGGGCCCGGACGCCCTGGACCTGAGCCTGCCGCCGCGGAAACTCGTGGATGACGTGCTTCCGGACGAGTTTCCGCTGAGCATGTTCTATGAGGCACTCTCCAAGAAGCTGAAGAACGTGATCGCGTCGACCCGGGGCATCACGGCGGAGAGCGCCGAGCGGATCGCCGCGTGAGCGGCCGCACCACAGAACTGGCTCAGGAGGCGAGGACCATGGGGAACGGGGCGCTCAACGGCGCGGTGATCGCGGTGGCCGGAGCGGGCGGGCCCGCGGGCCGGGCCGTGCTGCTGCGGCTGGCCGAGGCCGGCGCGACCGTCGTCGGCGCGGACGCGCATCCCGAACGCCTGGCGGAGGCCGTGGACGCGGCCCGCTACGCGCACGGCGGCGCGACCGTCGTCGGGGACACCGTCGACCTGCTCGACCCGCGGGCGACCCGCGACTGGGCCGAACACATCGAGAAGGACTTCGGCCGCGTCGACGGCCTGGTCCACCTCGTCGGCGGCTGGCGCGGCAGCGCCACCTTCACCGAGACCGACCTCGCCGACTGGGACCTGCTGGAGAAGCTCCTCATCCGCACCGTCCAGCACACCTCCCTGGCCTTCTACGACGGCCTGGAGCGCAGCGACCGCGGGCGCTATCTGCTGATCAGCGCGGCGGGCGCGAGCAAGCCCACGGCCGGCAACGCGGCATACTCCGCCTCCAAGGCCGCCGCCGAGGCCTGGACCCTCGCCATGGCCGACGGCTTCCGCAAGACCGGCGGCGAGGACGGGCCCAGCTCCGCGGCCGCCGTCATGGTGGTGAAGGCGCTGGTGCACGACGCGATGCGCGCCGAGCGACCCAACGCGAAGTTCGCGGGCTTCACCGACGTCAAGGACCTCGCCGAGGCCATCGCCGGCGTCTGGGACAAGCCCGCCACCGAAGTGAACGGAAACCGTCTGTGGCTGACCGAGAAGCCGTGAACCCTCCGAAGACCGACGCCCGTCGCCATCACGACCCGGAGATCCGCGGCTTCGCCAGCGACAACTACGCCGGTGCCCACCCCGAGGTGCTCGCCGCCCTGGCCCTGGCCAACGGCGGCCACCAGGTCGCGTACGGCGAGGACGACTACACCGAGAACCTCCAGGGCATCATCCGCAGCCACTTCGGCGCCACGGCGGAAGCCTTCCCGGTCTTCAACGGCACCGGCGCGAACGTCGTCGCGCTCCAAGCGGTCACCGACCGCTGGGGCGCGGTGATCTGCGCCGAGAGCGCCCACATCAACGTCGACGAGGGCGGCGCCCCCGAACGCATGGGCGGCCTGAAACTCCTCACGGTCCCCACCCCCGACGGCAAGCTCACACCCGAACTGATCGACAAGCAGGCCTACGGCTGGGACGACGAGCACCGTGCGATGCCGCAGGTCGTCTCGATCACCCAGAGCACCGAACTCGGCACCCTCTACACGCCCGACGAGATCCGCGCGATCTGCGACCACGCCCATGCCCACGGCATGAAGGTCCACCTCGACGGTTCCCGGATAGCCAACGCGGCGGCGTCCCTGGATGTCCCCATGCGGACGTTCACCAACGCGGTCGGCGTCGACATCCTCTCCCTGGGCGGGACGAAGAACGGCGCGATCTTCGGCGAGGCGGTCGTCGTCATCAACCAGGACGCCGTCAACCACATGAAGCACCTGCGCAAGCTGTCCATGCAGCTCGCCTCCAAGATGCGCTTCGTTTCAGTGCAGTTGGAGGCCCTGCTCGCCAAGGACCTGTGGTTGCGCAACGCCCGCCACGCCAACGAGATGGCCCAGCGCCTCGCCGAGGGCGTCCGCGCGGTGCACGGCGTGGAGATCCTCTACCCGGTGCAGGCCAACGGCGTCTTCGCCCGCCTCCCGCACGACGTGAGCGAACGCCTTCAGAAGCGCTTCCGCTTCTACTTCTGGAACGAGGCCGCCGGCGACGTCCGCTGGATGTGCGGCTTCGACACGACCGAGGACGACGTGGACGCGTTCGTGGCGGCGCTCAAGGAGGAGATGGCCCGCTAGGCCTCCCGGCTCGGAGTCGGGTTGCGTTGTGCATAGATATGCGTTCCTATGAAAAGTCATTGACTCTCGGGTGATCGCTTTCCTATGCTCTGCAACCATGGAGCTGATCCAGAACACCCCCGACCTGTCCGCGTACTTGGCTGCCGACGAGGCCATCGACCACGGCCATCCCCTCGTGCGGGAGACGGCCGCGCGTCTCGCCAGGAGTGCCGCGGACTCGTATGGCTATGCACGGCTGGCGTTCGAGTACGTGCGGGACGACATTCCCCACTCGCAGGACTCCGGCGACCCGCGCGTCACCTGGCGGGCCTCCGACGTCCTGGAGCAGGGCACCGGCATCTGCTACGCCAAGGCGCACGCGCTGGCCGCGCTGCTGCGGGCCGAGGACATTCCTACGGCGCTCTGCTACCAGAAGTTCGACGTGGTGCACGGGTTGGTCGCCGTGCGCTTCAACGGGGCCTGGCACCGTCAGGACCCGCGTGGCAACAAGCCGGGTGTGGACGCGCAGTTCTCGCTCGACGGCGAGCGGCTGGCCTTCGTGCCCGATCCCGAGTTCAATGAGGTGGACTATCCGGTCCTGTACGCTGAACCGCACCCGGTCGTGCTGAGCGCCCTCAAGGCCGCCCCCGACCGGGCGCACCTGTGGCAGACGCTCCCGACCGCACTCTGAGGCAATTCATGACGCTCACGCTGACCGTGTCCGACGAAGTCCGCGCCCTCGCGCCCGGTTTCACCCATGTCGCGATCGAGGCCCATGGACTGGTCAACGGGCCGAGCACCGAAGCGAGTTCGGCGCTCCTCGGCGACGCGGCCCGCCGTCTCGCCGTACGACTGGACGGGCGTGCCCCGCACGAGGACCCGCACATGGTGGCCTGGCGGGAGGTGTACACGGCGTTCGGGTCGAAGCCGTCGCGGACCCGTAACTCGGCGGAGGCGCTGGCCAAGAGGGCGCTTTCCGATGGCGGGTTGCCCCGGATCAATGTGCTGGTCGACCTCTACAACGCCATCAGCGTCGCCCATTTGATCCCCGTGGGTGGTGAGGACACCGACCGCATCCAGGGTGCGATGACCCTCCAACGAGCCGTCGGGGACGAGGAGTTCGTGACCGTCGCGGGCGGCGAGGAGGTCGTCGAACACCCCGACGCGGGCGAGGTCGTGTGGTGTGACGCGGCCGGTGTCACGTGCCGCCGCTGGAACTGGCGGCAGGGGCCGCGCACCAGGCTCACGGAGGAAACGACCTCCGCCGTCTTCCTGTTGGAGAGTCTGGCGCCGATGCCGGTCGCCGAGGTCGAGCGCGCCGGCGCCGAACTGGCCGAACTGCTGGAGAAGTTCAGCCCCGGGGCGCGGATCACCGTCCACGCCCCGGTGTGACGATTCAGCGGGCCTGGGCCTCGGCCGCCTTGACCTCTTCGGGGGTCGGTGCCGTGCCGCCGAGGTGGGCCGGCATCCACCAGGTGTCGTCCGGGCCGTTGGGCCGTACCGGATAAGCGCGTTGGGCGGCTTCGAGGAGTTCCTGGATGCGCTCACGCAGGCGGCGGGTGATCGCGCCCGCGTACTGGTCCTGCGGGGCCTCCACCGGCTCGCCGACCCGGATGGTGATCGGGGTGTGGCTGCGCTTGAAGTTCTTCGGGTGCCCCTTGGTCCACAGACGCTGGGTGCCCCACAGCGCCATCGGGATCAGCGGGACGCCGGCCTCCTGGGCCATGCGCGCGGCACCCGACTTGAAGCTCTTCAGGGTGAAGGACTGGGAGATCGTCGCCTCGGGGAAGACGCCGACGATCTCGCCGGACCGCAGCGAGTCCAGCGCGTGCTGGTAGGCCGTCTCGCCCTGCTTGCGGTCCACCGGGATGTGCTTCATGCCGCGCATCAGCGGACCGGAGATCTTGTGCCGGAACACCGACTCCTTGGCCATGAAGCGCACGAGGCGCTTCTGCGGCAGGGCGGCCAGACCGTCGAAGATGAAGTCCAGGTAGCTGATGTGGTTGCTGACCAGCACGGCGCCGCCCGAGCGCGGAATGTTCTCCGACCCCTTGCAGTCGATCTTGAGGTCCCAGGCCTTGAACAGCGTTTGGGCGAGACCGATGACGGGGCGGTAGACAAGCTCAGCCATGGACGGGGTGGACCCTTCTCTCTGCCTGGAAGGGGTTCTCCGGGCGGGAAAGTTACGCAGCCGTAGGTTTACGGCATTGCGCAGATCGTGCCCCAAGAACGGACGAGTGGCCAGTCCTCGTGCCGCAGAACGGCGAGATCCTCGTCACTTCCATCACTTGATCCACCTCGGCCTTTTAAGTTTCCTTTACTGTGCGCGAACTGTCACTCGACGCACGAGCAGGTACATCTCGCACCCCAGGCAGTACCCGAACGCGGCATTGAGGAACGCGGCCGCCAGCGCGGCCCCGGTCGCCGCCAGTCCCAGCCAGTCGGGACCCAGGCCGAAACCGACCAGTCCCACCCCGGCGAAGACCAGCCCGACCGCCTGCGCGAACCGCGGCGGCTCCGGTGACTCGAACTCGGCCGGCGGTCCGATCCGCGGCCGTACGGCCTTCCGGAACAGCCAGCCGTACGGCGAACGGCCTACGCCGCCCGCCGCGCCCAGCGCGAACGCCAGGGTCTGCCAGGCCAGCAGCCAGAAGCTGCCGGTGATCAGCACGACCGCCAGTACCGCGGTCGTCAGGGCCGCCCCGAAGCGTGGCCCTCTTACGTCGATGTCCATGAATCAAGGATTCCGCACGGGAAAGGATTCGTGGTGCCGGGAATCTTTGCAGTCTCGTGAACGCTGGAAGGGTCGATGAGCGGACTTGTGGTGTGCGTGGTGGTGCTCGCGGCGGCGAGTGCCTACGGAGTGCTGCATCGGCGGCGGAGCGGGAGAGTACGCGTGCGTGGGCGCGACGGCGGAAAACGGCTCGGCGCCGCCGAACTGGGCGGCGACCTCGGCGAGAAGGCCACCCTGGTGCAGTTCTCCAGCGCCTTCTGCGCGCCCTGCCGGGCCACGCGCCGGGTGCTGGGCGAGGTGGCCGGCATGGTCCCCGGGGTGAGCCATATCGAGATCGACGCCGAGGACCATCTGGACCTCGTACGGGAACTCGACATCCTGAAGACCCCCACTGTGCTGGTCCTCGATGCCGACGGGCGGGTCGTACGGCGTGCCACCGGCCTCCCCCGCAAGGCGGATGTCATCGCGGCTCTGGGGGAGGCGGTCTGACGGTCGTGAGGACGACGGTGAGTCATCTCCCATATGCCGGAACGTACTTGACTGTGCGCACCACCTATCGTCAGCCTGACCGTATGCCTTCGGAACTCCTTCTCTACGGGCGGGTGCACGTCGACCTGGCCCGCACCGCGAGCGCGCGCTGTCCGGGCTGTTGAGCAGCACGGCCCCCTCCCCCACTCTCGGCTTCGCTCGAGCGGGGGGACCCCCAGCCC
>NZ_JBXVPZ010000195.1:0-17603 GCF_057961495.1 Streptomyces sp. P5F9
GGGTGGGAGTGGACGCGGGGGTGTTCGTGCCCGGCTCCGCAGTTGCCGCAGTTGCCGCAGTTGCCGCAGTTGCCGTGGCGGCCGGGGTAGCCGTGGCGGCCGGGGTTGCGGCTGAGGCAGTCCCGGCGGCAGCCTTCCGCTCCCGCTGGCGTGCCCCGTCGGCCAGGATCCACCGCCGGTGGGCCTCGACGAGCTCGTCCGGGGTCGCCTTGCAGAGCCGGGCGAACCGCTCGACGGGGGCGTACTCGGTGGGGACGGCATCGCCGTTGCAGTACCGGTGCAACGTCGACGTACTCATGTGCAGCCGCTTCGCGAGCACGCCGTAGCTCAGCCCCGACCGGTCCTTGAGCTCCCGTATCAGCGCCGCGAAATCGGCGGTCTCCTCAGGCCCTGCCACCCTGCCCCCATTCCAGTCGAGCGTTCCAGGGAGTCACTGTTCCCCCAGGTAAGAGCCGGTGCGAACGTTCCAGGTTCCCGTAGATCCCGGCTGCCGTAGCGGGTGGGACGGAAAGCGGCACAAGCTGCGGTCATCAAAGCACGCCGCCCGCCGACCGGTTGGGCGGCGGCCACTTCCCTCCTTCCGAAAGGCACAACAGCCATGTCCGCGTTCACCGCCCGTCCCCGCACCCGCCTCTTCGCCGCCACCACGGTCGCACTCGCCGCGCTCTCCCTCACGGCCTGCAACGACAAGCTGGGAGTACAGGACGAGGGCGCGGCCAACCCGACCTCATCCACGGTGGCGACGTCGGCACCGTCCGGGACGAAGACGGGCGGGGCGGGACAGACCAGTGGGTCGACCGGGTCCACGGGGTCGACCGGGTCCACGTCGGGTGGCTCCTCGACGGGCAACAGCAGCGGGACAGGCAACAGCAGTGGGACGAGCAACAGCACTGGCTCGGGTGGAGGTAAGACGAGTGGGGGCTCTGGCTCCGGCTCCAGCTCCGGCACCTCCACGAGCGGCAGCGTCCCGTGCAACGGCGCCAACACCAAGGTGACGGCTCAGACGGTCTCGCGCCCCATCAACCACATGCTGCTCACCGTCACCAACACCGGTTCCAAGACCTGCGACCTCTACTACTACCCGGCCGTCAACTTCGACGACGCCCAGTCCGTACCGCCGGTCATGAAGGACTCCCAGCCCCAGGCGGTGACCACCCTCACCCCGGGCCAGTCGGGCTACGCCGGCGTGGCCCTCTCCGGCGGAGACAACGGCACCGGCACCAACGGCCGCACCGCCAAGTCCCTCTCCGTCTACTTCTTCGACCGCGACAACAACAGCATCAGCCCGGCGGCGACCCCGCCCCTGCAGGCAAAGGGCGTATACGTGGACGACTCCCTGAAGGTGACCTACTGGCTGACGGACGCGCAGGACGCGCTGACGTACTGAGCACCGGGGATGGGGGCGCCCAGAACGCCAGAGGGCCGGTACTGGAATCAGTACCGGCCGTCTGACACTGCTGTCTGGCTGTCGGGGTCGCGGGATCTGATCCCACGACTTCTTCGTCGTTGACGTTTTCCCAGTTCAGGTGGTGGGTGTGGATCGGTCCGGGGTGGTGTCGCGGGCGTTCGGGGAGCGGATTGGCTCCCCAACGGCTCCCAGGAGAACTTCGGTGGGCAGCGACGGCCCCATGCCGGTGTCACACCTTCTTGACGACGATCGTGTCCGGCACCAGCTTCTCCAGGTCGTCGACGTCCGAGGTGAAGACGGTGACCTGCCCCTTCTGCTGTCGCGCGATGACGGCGAGTACGGCGTCGATCGCGTACTTGTGACCATGCAGCTTGGCGTCGGCCAGGAGCCGGCGTGCCTGGCGGGCCTCGTCCTTCCCGATGTCGACGACCTGGAGCCGGGAGAGTACCCAGTCCCAGCGCTGTTCGGTCGTCCTCCCGTCGTATGCCTCGACGAGTGTCATCGGGGACGTCACCACCTCGGCCTCCCCTCGCGCGGCGAGGTCGAGCCAGGCGATCATCTTCCGGTCGCCGCGTACAACCAGGGACAGGGCTTCGCAGTCCAGTACGAAGACGCGGAGCGGTCGCTGTTGGTGCTCAGCGGCGCGTTTCCTCACGCAGCTTCTCCGGCGTTGTGCTGTCCGGTGGCGCGGCGCCGCCGGTGTTCGGTGTCGAGTTCCGCCAGCTCGTCGAGGGCTGCCGCATGCTCGTCCTCAGTGACGGGGCCGTGTTCTTCCTGCAGCCAGTCGACCAGCTCCAGGAGCCGGTCCCGGTCGCGCTTGGAGCGCAGCGCCTCGGCGACGTACGCCGACAGGCCCCGCTCTGCCGCGTCCGCGCGGATCTCGTCAAGGAGATCCTCGGGAATCGTCACCGTTACCTTTTTTGTCGCCATACAAGAGACCATACTTCTGGTATCGCTCTGCTTACCAGTAAGTCCCGTGACCGACCATTCGGCGATCAGGCGGCCGTGGCGGGGCGTGGGCTGCCGTGGAAGACCTGGCTGGTGTGCCAGGAACGGTAGGCCGCCACCACGGGGCGGGCACCCGGTTGGGGACCGATGAGTGGGCGGCCGGCGAGCGCTGTGACGTGCTCGCGGGCGGCGGGACTGTGGCCGACGAAGCGCTGTGAGACCAGGATGTGGTGCTCGTCGCCGATCCCGAGGACTCCCTTGTCGAAGAGCTTGTGGTGCAGCGAGCACAGGCACAGTCCGTTGTCGACGTCGTCGGGGCCGTCGAACGCCCACCAGCGCACGTGCGCGGCCTCCAGCCCGACCGGTACCGCGCCGATCCTGCCGTCGTAGCCGCAGAAGGCGCACCGGTACTCATAGGCCGTCAGGACCTGCTCGCGCATCCGCGGGTCCCGCCGTTTCCGCGCGGCCGGGAGCTGTTCGGCCTCAGCCGCCTCCAGTTCCAGGCCGACGGCTTCGCACAGTTCGCCGTGGAGAGAGGGAGGGAAGTTCAGATCGAGCAGGACTCGTGCTATCCGGCCGAGCAGCGACGGCTCGCGCCGCAGCGCCGCCTGCAGTTCTGGTGCCAATCGCCCTGCGGCTCCGACGGCCCGCAGCTCCTGCACGCCGCTGCCGGGACTGCCCAGACCGCGGTCGGTACGCACTTCCCAGACGCCATCGCTCACCAGATGGTGAAAGGGGTAGGCGGGTGTTGTCCTGTTGGGTGGGCCGTACTCGGCCAGCAGCTGCCTGAGGTCGTTCTCCACCATGCTGTACCGCAGTTCGCCGTCGGCATCCTGCTGGAACCGGCCGAGCGCGTACAGGAACAGCAGCGGCTTGTGCGGAGCGCGGGTCCCGCTTCTGGTCCACTGCCTCAGCTTCGCGGTGCGCTCCAACCAGTCCATGAACGGCGATCGTAGTGGCACCTCGTCGAACAATGATCCGCGCATGCGAAAGGGCGTGGGCAGGCTCGTGAGGCCCTTGATAAGAAACTTTCCGCTGCCGAATCGGCTTCACCCTGCTGTCCGCCAAGTCACCCTCATTCGAAGGGGTGTTGGTACGGACCCTGATTGGATACTCGCGACCTGTCGCCCAGAGGGGTGTTAGGGGAGGCGCACGGGAGTGAACACGAGCGCGAGCCGTGCTGGCTGCTCTCTGTCCAGAGTGCCGCATCTTCTCTGGTGGGATCATGTGAACGGCTTTCTATGCGGTCATCTCCCTACATGGCTCGGCAACTTGGCAGTTTCCCGACCCCTCGGTGCCGCGTTTCCTCCGGCGTGACTGACGCAACCTGCCTCAGCGCAGCAGAAGTTGCCCATGACCTGTCCGGCAGGGCGCGAGCCGCCCTCGCCCGCGGAAACGGCAAGGGCGCGGCAGCCCTCGCGTCCGTGGCGCACACGCGATTCCTAGAGGAATGACCTACCTCGCCTCGTAGCCCAGGCCGTCAGCGGCGCCACGGGACTCGCACGGCGTACGCGGTTCGTCCATGAGCTGTGACCAACGTCAGCTTCGCTGAGGCCCAGCCTGCCCGCTCTGGGATGAGGGCACTGGGCGGACCGGCAGGCTCGTCAAGGGAGAGCGGGCCACGGCGACCCCTCGGCCATGTGAAGACGTGCCACCACCAGGTCGGTCGACACCATTCCCAAGGGCGACGGCACGCACGCCTACGACTTCTCGCCGTACGTCAGTCGCACGCGGCATCGCCAAGGGACAGGCAGCGGTGATCTCCGGCAGGGCCCGTCCGGTTTGCTGGACAGACGGCTGCGGCGACCCAAGCTCGCTCGTTCGCGCATCCCGAGTGTCTGTCTGCGCAGACTGCGGTCGGCCTACACGGAACCGGCAATCGCCTGGGTCTCCTCGACCATGCTTGCGATGGTGGAGGGCAAGGCGTTACCGGCCCGCCCGGCCATGTCGCCAGACACGGCCACCAAGAGACAGACGCTGTCTCTCAGTTGGCCGAAGGCGATGAACTCGCCCTCGGTGGCGAGTATTTCCACCGACGCCGCATTACCTTCACGTGCCTTCCGTATGGCCATCTCTTGACCTGTCTCCCCTAGGGTCGAAGGCCGCAGTTGCGAACGGGGGAGGCGTCGATGGGCGACGGCAAGGACCCGGCCAAGGTCCTCGACATCAAGACCGCCGATATCAAACGGGCGGCACCGGACTTCCAGACGGCCGCCGTCGATCTGGGCAAGGCGCTGACCGCGCTGGTGAAGTCCCTCGACGGGCTGGGCGAGCCCTGGGGGAACGACAAGCAGGGCAAGGAGTTCGGTGACTCCTACAAGCCGCTGCAGAAGAAGATCGAGAGCGCGGCGGGCACGCTGGTGCTCGGTCTGACGAGCATTCACGAGGCGATGGCCGACCTGGCGGACGGTCATGTCGACAACGACGAGTTGATCGCCGGGATGTTCACCGAAGTGAAGGTCACGAAGTCGGACGGTGCCGGTGAGCGTTGAGGACGAGGCCCGGAAGATCCTGCTGCATCTGGGCCTGTGGTGGCCGGAGGCCGACTCGGGGAAGCTGCGGTCGGCGGCGACGGCCTGGCGCACCTTCGCGGATGCCGTGGACGATGTGCGGGGCCCGGTCAATCAGAGCGCGTCGTCGATCATCCACAACAACACCGGTGAATCGATCGAGGCGTTCGGGAAGTTCTGGGACCGCTACGCCAAGGACAAGGACGGCGGCTGGCTGAGCGACCTGGCCGGCTCCGGGCGCCAAATGGCCACGGCGCTCGACAAGTTCGCCGACGCCATCGACGACGCCATCAACAAGCTGTGGACGCAGATCGGCATCGACGCGGCCGTGATCGCGGGCGGGGTGGCGCTGGCGTTCTTCACCGCGGGCCTGGCCTCCGGCGCGGCGGTCGCGGCGGCCGACCTGGTCATCGAGTTCGGCGCGGGTCTCGGTGTCGCGGTCTCCACGACGATCGCCGAGATCGCCGCGGGCACCCTGGTTGCCGCGGCCTTCGGCGGGATCGAGTCGGTGACCGTCGACCTGGCCGTGGCCCAGCCGCTGAAGATGGCGACCGGTCTGCAGCAGGGCTTCAGTCTCGACGAGGTCAACCAGGCGGCCAAGGACGGCATGATCTTCGGCGGTGCGCTCGGCGCGGGCGGCGGGGTCGTCAAGGCTGGCATCGAGGGCGCGTTCAGCGACACGACACCCCTGTTGCTACGGCCGCCCTCGCTCCGCCCCGACCTGGTGGAGCTGGGCCCGGCCGCCCGCAACGCCGAGCGCACCCCCTGCGTCGGCGAGCCGATCGACGTGGCGACGGGCGCGATGCTGATGACGCAGACCGATCTGGCGCTGCCGGGGAGCCTGCCGCTGGAGTTCACGCGCACCCACCTGTCCTCGTACCGGGGTGGGGTCTGCTTCGGTCCGACCTGGATATCCACCCTGGACGAGTGCCTCCAGATCGACGGCGAGGGCGTGGTGTTCGCAGCGGCGGACGGCATGCGCCTCGTCTACCCGGTCCCGGAACCGGGCGTCCCGACCATGCCCGTCAAGGGCGTCCGCTGGCCCCTGGAATGGGACGGCAAGCCCGACAGCGCGATGACGGTCACCGACCCGGCGACAGGCGTCGTCCGCACCTTCGCCGCCCCCGTCCCCTCCCCGACCTTCGGCGTCTTCCACCTGGCGTTGGACTCCTGGAGCGACCGCAACGGCAACCGTGTCGACGTCGAACGCGACGACGAGGGCGTCCCGTTCGGCCTCCGCCACTCCGGCGGCTACTACGTCGCCGTCGACACGACCGGCCCCCGCATCACCGCCCTGCGCCTGCTCGACGAACCCCCGTCCCGCTACACACGGAACGTGCCGGACGCGGGCACCGTCGTCATGCGCTACGGCTACGACGGCGCCGGCAACCTCACGGAGGTCGTCAACTCCAGTGGGGAACCACTGCGGTTCGCGTACGACGCCGAGGGCCGGGTCACCAAGTGGACCGACCGGAACGGCACTTGGTTCGGCTACGTCTACGACGAGCGCGGCCGGGTCGTCCGCACCGAGGGTGTCGACGGCATCCTGTCCGGGACGCTGACGTACGACGACTCGACGCGCACGACGACGTACACCGATTCGCAGGGCCGCGTCTCCACGCACCGCCACAACGCGGAGGGCCTGGTCGAGGAGGAGACCGACCCGCTCGGCAACGTCACCCGCACCCAGTGGGACGAGTACGGCTGCCAACCCCTCACGGTCATCGACCCGCTCGGCCACACCACCCGATACCGCTACGACGAGACGGGCAACCTCACCGAACTCACCCTGCCCGACGGGGCGTTGGCGCGGGCCGCGTACAACGCGCTCGGCCTGCCCACGGAACTCGTCGAGCCCGGTGGAGCGGTCTGGCGACACGCGTACGACGAGCGGGGCAACCTGCTGACGACGGTCGACCCGGTCGGCGCGCAGACCCGATACACCTGCGACGCGGAAGGCCGCCCGACGGCGATCACGAACGCTCTCGGCCACACCCGCACGGTGGCCTACGACGCGGCGGGCCTGCCCCTCACCCTGACTGACGAACTGGGCCACACGACCACGGTCCGCCGTGACGCGTTCGGCCGAATCGTCGAAACGACCGACCCTCTGGACCACACCACCCGCATGGGCTGGACCATCGAGGGCAGGCCCTCCTGGCGCGAACACCCCGATGGCACACGCGAGTCGTGGACGTGGGACGCCGAGGGCAACCTGCTCACCCACACGAATCCCGCCGGCCACACCACTCGCCACACAGCGACCCACTTCGGCGCCCCGGCCTCCCGCACGGACCCGGACGGCGCACAGTACGCATTCGCCTACGACAGCGAACTCCGCCTCGCATCCGTCACGAACCCACTGGGTCTGGCCTGGTCGTACACCTACGACGAGGCCGGCCGCCTGGCCACGGAGACCGACTTCAACGGCCGCACCCTCAGGTACACGCACGACGCCGCCGGTGGTCTGCGGTCACGCGCCAACGGCGCCGGAGAGACCCTGAGTTTCACGCGGGACGCGCTCGGGCGGGTCGTGGAGCAACGCTCGGACGCGGGTGACGTCACCACGTTCGGCTACGGTCCCGACGGCGGTCTGTGCCGCGCGGCCAACGCGGACACCGAAGTCGTGCTGACGCGTGACGCGTTCGGCCGGGTCCTGACGGAGACCGTGAACGGCGGCACGACCACACATGTCCACGATGCCCTCGGGCTCCGCACCCGCCGGGTGACGCCGTCCGGGCTGGTCTCGGAGTGGACGTACGACCCGGCCGGGCACCCTCTCACCCTGCGCTCGCGCGCGGGCACGCTGGATTTCGTCCACGACGCCGCGGGCCGCGAGACAGAGCGCCACATCGGCGCGGAGGTGACGCTGAACCAGAGCTGGAGCGCGGTGGGGCTGCTGACCGCGCAGACTCTGACCGCGACCTCCGCCTCCCTGGTGTCCGGCGCGGACCGCCTCCTCCAACACCGCACCTACGCCCACCAGGCCGACGGCTGTGTGACCGAGATCCGGGAACTGACGTCGGGCACCCGCCGCTTCGACCTGGACGGCATGGGCCGCGTCAGCGGCGTCCGCGCCCACGGCTGGACGGAACGTTACGCGTACGACCCGGCGGGCAACCTCGTGCACGCCACGTCGCCGGACCAAGAAGCAGGCGGTGAACGCCGCTTCGACGGCACGCTCGTCCGCTCGGCCGGTCGCACCTCGTACGAGTACGACGCCGAAGGCCGCCTCGTCCGCAGGACCCGCAAGCTCCTGAACGGCCAGACCCGTGTCTGGAGCTACGCGTGGAACGCCGAGGACCGTCTCACGGACCTGGTCGCTCCGGACGGCAGCCATTGGCACTACGCGTACGATCCGTTCGGCCGGCGCGTCTCCAAGCACCGGGTGGCCGACGACGGTTCCGTGGCCGACCGTACGGACTTCGTCTGGGACGACCTGTGCCTGGCCGAGCAGACCACGCCGGACGGCTGGGTCACCACCTGGGACTACGCGACTGACGATCCTCACCCGGTGGCCCAGATAAGCCACAGACCGACCGCGTCAACAGGCAACACCTCATTCCTGGCGCAGCTGGCGGAGGAATCGGTTCCTGAGCACAGGGCCCGGCTGTATGCCGTCGTCACCGACGCGGTGGGCACGCCCACGGAACTGGTGGACACAGCGGGAGATCTGGTCTGGCAGCGCCGTACCAGCCTGTGGGGCACTCGTCTCCCGGCTCC
The DNA here is from genome assembly GCF_057961495.1 of Streptomyces sp. P5F9. NCBI lineage: Bacteria > Bacillati > Actinomycetota > Actinomycetes > Kitasatosporales > Streptomycetaceae > Streptomyces > Streptomyces sp. P5F9. Next base: position 8,590 of record NZ_JBXVPZ010000195.1, read on the forward strand.
GGGGGAGGACGCGTCGCCGGTGGACTGTCCCTTGCGCTTTCCGGGCCAGTACGCCGATCCCGAGTCGGGCCTGCACTACAACCTTCACCGGTACTACGACCCGGAGACGGCGCGGTACATCAGCGCTGACCCGCTGGGTCTCGTCCCCGCACCCGATCACCACGCCTACGTTCCGAACCCACTGGCCTGGACCGACCCCCTCGGGCTTGCCGGGAAGGGGCCGTCGGGGCCGAAGAACCCACTGGACTTCGGGCAGGGATACACGGGCCGGCGTGACATCTTCCCGGTGGGCAACAAGGGAAGAGACGTGGAGATCCACGTCTACGACAAGTCCATGCGCGAAGTCGGGCTGTACAACAGCCAGGGCTGGTTCAACAAACATGGCATCAAGGCTTCGGAAGTCGAGGTCCCGCCCGGCGTCGAGAACGCCATCAAGGGACGGATGATCTACGAGCTGCGAAAGGTCGGCCGCATCGCTCCCAAGGGGACCGAGGACATCACCGACGACAAATGGAGGCGACCGCCTCTCGCCGCGGAAGGATGCAAATGAAGTACGTCACGGCCGTCTGGGACGACGGAGGGTTCCTCGTGGATCCCGGGGCCTATCTTGCCGACCTGCCGCGTCTGCGCGCCGACCTGCCCCCAGGCGCCCGGTCCTTCGCCACCGACCCCGGCCACTACGACATCGCGGGCGCGACCCGCTGTGTCAAGGATCTGGAACTGGCCGGGATCCACCTCGCCACCGATAAGAGCGGCGGCCTGGTCCTGGACTTCGCACCCAACAAGTTCAAGCACGACTCCGGCCTGCGCATCACCTACTCGGGCGTGACGCACTTCTCCGTCGACTACGAACACTCCATCGACTGGATGCTGGTCGACGCCGTCCTCCTCGACGAAATCCTTCCGGACGAGGACAACGGCTGCACACACGAGATCGCGCTGACCGACGCGAGCATCATGGTCCGCTGCCGGGACCTGGAAGCGGTGTGGGGCGGCGCGAGCTGACGGAGACGGAGTCGGTGGTCCCACACCACGTGGACCGACTCTCCCAGCACGCAGGCGTCGACGGGGCAACCGCGTTCGCACGCGCCTCAAGCTCAAGGCACCGGCTTCTGGTTCGGTCCTTCGGCGAGACGGCGGCCGGCGAACTCAGCCACGGCCCGGCGTTCCGACCCGAAGCCGTGGCGCCTGCGAGCGGGCTGGCGTCCTGTCTGGTCGAAGACACCCCGCGTATTTCCACGGAGGCCGGCCACGGCTGCCGGACGGGGTGCGTCCGGCAGCAGCGGCCCGCGCCGCGACCCCGCCCTACTTCCGGGTGTTGACGCCTCGTCCCAGGGATCCGGCTGTGATGAGGGCGCTGCCGGTTTCCTCGTGGCCTGTCATGCGAGCTGCCGGTCGTTTATCGGAGACCAAGGGTGCATGGCGATCGTCGTATCGCCTGTGGGCTCCTCCGCACAAGCCGTGGGGATAGCTCTGTCCCGAGGCACACGCGGCGCACGGGCACGCTCGAAGGCGGAATGCCCCTCGCTGGGAGCCACCGGAGAGCCGCTTCCCGAAGTCGGCTCCCAAATGGCTCCCAAAATGGGCCCGCAACGCAAATCAGGCCCGGCGCTGATCTCTCAGCACCGGACCTGACCTGGCGTTTTACTGTCGGGGTGGCGGGATTTGAACCCACGACCTCTTCGTCCCGAACGAAGCGCGCTGCCAAGCTGCGCTACACCCCGATGTCGCCACTCGTCTTGCCAGTGTTGCTGCTCATCGCGGCGACGTCGTTTACTTTAGCCCACCGGTGGCCGGAGACGAAATCCGGTTTTGGCGCGGTGGCGGATCGGGTTGGGGCGGGCGTGGTCGAGGGCCACGAGGAGGACGGAGAGGGCGTAGAAGGCGAGGCCGAGGAGGAGGGCGTTGCCCAGGACGCTCTTGTAGCCGTGCCGTTCCACGTCGAGGAACGAGTAGAGGTAGCGGCCCGGTGTGCCGGGGAGGATCAGCTCGCCCCGGCCCAACGACACCGCAAGGTACGTCATCGGGTACAGCAGCCACGTCGCCGCCATCCGCAGATGCAGCCGGCCGGGGGCGATCAGGAACAGCCAGTCGATCACCGCCGCGATCGGTATCACCGTGTGCAGGACCTGGTTCGTCACCGCCTGCCAGCCGCTGAGGGTGCCGCCCGTCATCGCGAACGGGCTCGACGCGTGCGCCAGGATCAGGTGGTACACCAGGCCGGTGATCGTGATGTAGAGCAGTGCCGCGCCCGTGACCAGGGGGGAGAGGGGGCGGCGGGCCGTCCAGGCGCGGCGGGCCGTGGCGATCATGACCAGGGCCAGCAGGATGTTGCTCTGGATCGTGAAGTACGTCAGCACCCGGATCGGGCTGCCGAGGAACAGGTCGACGGTCACCGCCGCTGCCGCCACGAGCGCGACCAGCAGTCGGTACGCAGCCGTCAGCGGGCGACGGTACGGGGCCACCACCGCGGTGGCGGGAACGGGTGAGGCGAGCAGCGCGGGCATGCCGGGTACCGCGGGGAGGTCCGGGATGTCCCTGGGTATCGGGGCGGTCATGCCCTCACGCTAGGCAGCGGGGACGAAAGGGGCGATACGGGTGGGCTGGACGGGCTACCCCAGCGACCGCGACTCCATGAGGGCCGCACGCAGCCCCGGTCCCGTCTCCTACCGCCGCCCCACCAACGTCACGGGTGGGCTGGACGAACTGCCCGAGCGACCGTGACTCGACGAGGACCCCCGCAGCAGCCCCCAGTACCTGTCTCATACTCCGACGCCACCAACGTCACGGGTGGGCTGGACGAGCTACCCCAGCGACCGCGACTCCACGACGACCCCCGCAGCAACCTCCGGTACCCGTCCCCTACTCCCGCCCCACCAACGTCAACAACGTGGCCTCCGGCGGACAGGCAAACCGCACCGGCGTGTACCGACTGGTCCCGCACCCCGCCGACACGTGCAGATACGACGTGCGCCCCTCCGCCGAGTGCCGGGACAGCCCCTTCACCCGGTCCGTGTCCAGGTCGCAGTTCGTGACCAGGGCGCCGTAGAAGGGGATGCAGAGCTGGCCGCCGTGCGTGTGGCCGCCGAGAATCAGGGGGTAGCCGTCCGCCGTGAACGCGTCCAGGGCCCGGAGATACGGCGCGTGCACCACGGCCATCGAGAAGTCGGCGTCGTCGGACGGGCCGCCGGCCACGCGCGCGTAGCGGTCGCGTTTGATGTGGGGGTCGTCCAGGCCGGTCAACTCCACCGACGCGCCGTCGAGTTTCAGCGTCCCCCGCGTGTTCGTCAGGTTCAGCCAGCCCGCCGCGTCGAAACCGTCCCGCAGGTCCTCCCACGGGTTGTGGACGGCGCCTACGACGGGCGGGTTGCCGTTCAGACCGTGGCGGCCCGCGGTCTTCTCGAACAAGTACCGGGCGGGGTTACGGGGTGTGGGGCCGTAGTAGTCGTTCGAGCCGAAGACGTACGCGCCCGGGAAGTCCATCAGCGGGCCGAGCGCGTCCAGCACCTCGGGGACGCCCTCCGGGTCGGAGAGGTTGTCGCCGGTGTTGATCACGAAGTCGGGGCGCAGGCCCGCGAGCGAGCACAGCCAGCGCTGCTTCTTGCGCTGGCCGCCGACCATGTGGATGTCGGAGACCTGGAGGACTCTGAGCGGGCGCATGCCGGCCGGCAGCACCGGGACCGTCACCCGGCGCAGCCGGAAGGAGCGGACCTCGAAGGCCGCCGCATAGACCACACCGGCGGCACCGGCCGCCGCAATTCCCAGAGGTACTCCATATCGCGCGCGCATACCGCCATCGTGTCAGACCCCACTGACACCCCGTCGGGCGCGGCCGCTTAAGGGGCCGCTTGAGCGGTCACTTAAATCGGCGGGCGGCCGCACGCACGCACCTGCGAGAATCAGACCCATGACCACCACGCTCAAGGCGAAGCTGCAGGAAGACCTCAACGCCGCGATCAAGGCGCACGACAAGCTGCGCTCCTCCACGCTCCGGCTGACGCTCTCCGCGATCACCAATCAGGAGGTCGCGGGCAAGGAGAAGCGCGAGCTTTCCGACGACGAGGTCCTCAAGGTGATCACCAAGGAGGCGAAGAAGCGCCGCGAGGCCGCGGACGCCTTCGCGCAGGGCGGTCGTCCCGAGTCGGCCGCGCAGGAGACGGCGGAGGGCGAGATCCTCGCCGAGTACCTGCCCAAGCAGCTCGGCGACGAGGAGCTGACCGCGATCGTCACCCAGGCCGTCGAGGAGGCCAAGGCGGCGGGCGCCGAGGGCCCGCGCGCGATGGGTGCCGTCATGAAGATCGTGAACCCGAAGGTCGCCGGCCTGGCCGAGGGCGGCCGCGTCGCCGCCGTGGTGAAGAAGCTCCTCGCGGGTTGAACCGACCTGAAACGACCCGAATCGACCGGAACCGGTCACCCGGAGAAACACACTTCTCTACGACGACGGGGGCGCCCCTTTTCACCGGGGGCGCCCCCGTCGTCGTAGACGAAGAAGCGGAAGAAGCAAGAGAAGCAGGAGAGCTGCCGACAGCCTGGGTGTTAGCCCCTGTTGCCGCCGTTCCCGTTGCCGTTGTTCCCGCCGTTCGACGTGCCCTGGATGAAGCCGTCGGGGAAGGAGAACGTCGGGGTCGGGGTGGTACCGCCGTCGGTCGTGCCGGTGGTGGTGCCGGTGGTGGTCACCCCGCCGTTGTCGTTGTTCTTGCCGCCGTCGTTGCCCTTGTCCTTCTTGACGGGGTCCGGGATGTTGACGAGCTGGAAGTTCTCGACCTGCTTGCCCTCCAGGGCGCCGGACATGGCGTCCTTCCAGATCGGGCCCGGGGTGTCGGCGCCGTAGACCTGGTCGTGCCAGACGCCGCCGATGCGGATGCTGGTCATCTCGACGTTCTGCTTGGCGCTGCCGACCCAGACCGCGCCCGCGAGCTGGGGCGTGTAGCCGACGAACCAGGCGTTCTTGCGGGAGTCCGTCGTACCCGTCTTGCCGGCGCTCTCGCGGTCGGTGAGGCCGGCCTCCTGGCCGGTGCCGGAGTCGACCACGCCGCGCAGCACGGTGTTGATCGTGTCGGCGGTCTTCTTGCTCATCGCGCGCGTGCAGGTCGACTTGGGGACGGCGAGCGACTTCTGCTCGTTGCCCACCTTCTGGGTGATGGACTCGATGGCGATCGGGGTGCAGTAGGTGCCCTCGTTGGCGAAGGCCGCGTACGCGGTGGCCATCGTCAGCGGCGAGAGGCCCTTGGAGCCGAGCGCGATGGCCGGGACCTCGGGGATCTTGTCGCCGTTGCCCTGCACGACCCCGAGCTTGTTGGTCATGTTCACCACGGGGCACAGACCGATGTCGGAGATCATCTGCACGAAGTAGGTGTTGACCGACTTGGCCATCGCCTCCTTCAGCGCGTACGGACCCTTCTCCGACTCGCTCTCGTTCTCCACCGTCGCGCCGTCCGTGTTGACCCAGTTCTTGCCGCTACAGGTCGAGACGGGGCTCGGGTAGTCCATCGAGTACGGCGCCGGGTACTGCTGGGTGGCCGGCAGGCCCTGCTCCAGCGCGGCCGCCGCGACGAACGGCTTGAACGTCGAACCGGTCGGGAAGCCGTAGTTCGAGCCGCCCATGTCGGCGTTGACCGAGTAGTTGTACTCGGTCTCGTTCTTGCCGTAGCCGTACGGCTTCGACTGGCCCATCCCGAGGATCTTGCCGGTGCCGGGCTCGACGAGGGTGGCCGCCGCGGCGACCGAGTCCGACTTGTAGATGTGGTCCTTGAGCGAGGCCTGCACCGAGTCCTGCGCCTGCGGGTCCAGCGTCGTACGGATCGTCAGGCCGCCCTGGTTCCAGATCTTCGCCCGGGCCTCCTTGGTCTTGCCGAAGACCGGGTCGCTCAGGAAGACCTTCTCGACGTACTTGCAGAAGAAGCTGGCGCCCTTGACCGCGGTGATGCAGCCGTTCTTCGGCTGGCTGACCTTCATGCCCAGGTCGGTCTTCTCGGCCGCCAGGGCCTCCGCCTTGGAGATGTCGCCGACCTCGGCCATGCGGGCCAGCACGGTGTTGCGCCGCTTCTTGGCCTCGGCCTCGTCGTTGATCGGGTCGTAGCGCGTGGGCGACTGGACGATGCCCGCGAGGAGTGCCGACTGCTGGAGGTTCAGGTCCTTGGCGTGCTTGGAGAAGTAGCGCTCGGACGCCGCCTCGACGCCGTAGGCCTGCTCTCCGAAGAAGGTGATGTTCAGGTAGTTCTCAAGGATCTTCTTCTTGCCGAGCTTCTCTTCGATCTGGATCGCGTACTTCAGCTCCTTGACCTTGCGGCCGAGCGTCTGCTGAGTGGCCTCGGCGACCTTCGTCGGGTCGTCACCGGCCTCCTCGACGAAGTAGTTCTTCACCAGCTGCTGGGTGAGGGTCGAGGCGCCCTGGGAGACCCCGCCGCTCTGCGCGTTCTTGTTGAGGGCGCGCAGGACGCCCTTCAGGTCGATCGCGCCGTGCTGGTAGAAGCGCGAGTCCTCGATCGCGACGATCGCCTTCTGCATGTACGGCGAGATGTCCTTGAGCTCCACCACCGTGCGGTCACGGGAGTAGACCGAGGCGATCTGGTTGCCCTTGCTGTCCAGGATCGTGGTGCGCTGGCTGAGCTGAGGGCTCTTCAGACTGTCCGGGATGTCGTCGAACCCCTGGACCGACCCCTTGGCCGCGAGTCCCAGCGCGCCGGCCGCGGGCATCGCGATTCCGGCCATCACGGCACCGGCGAGCACACTGACACCGAGGAACTTGGCGGTCTGTTGCAGGGGGGACAGACCACCACCCGAGCGCTTTTTTGGCATGGGGGCAGCCTACGTTCTCATTCGCCGGACACGTGTATAGGCGTTGGCCTAAGCTGCTCTCAACTGTCACAGCAGCGCGGTCACGTATCAATACGTCCGGCGACCCCGAATCGTTCCGGTCGTTCCCGGATTTTTTGTCGGAGGCGTGTCCGAATCCGCCTCCTGTGTCACCTGGTGCCCCTTGTGGCGCATGTCAACTGTCCCGCTTTGCCGGGAAAGTCACGCATGTCGTCAGCTCACTCCCCCGGGTGATCTGCCGCTTACCCATAGTCCGTTCGGGCCATTCAAGATTGGGCCCGAAGGGGGTGTTGCGCTGTGCCCACCTTCCGTAACGTCCTCAACTGGCGGCGGTGAATATGCCGCTGCCGCCGTGGGGGAGCCTCGATTCGGGAGAGGACGGCGCCGGTATGGGCTGGGTTACCGACTGGAGTGCGCAGGCGGCCTGCCGCACTACCGATCCGGATGAACTGTTCGTTCAAGGAGCAGCGCAGAACAGGGCGAAGGCAGTGTGCACCGGATGTCCGGTTCGCACGGAGTGCCTCGCCGATGCGCTCGACAACCGCGTCGAATTCGGCGTGTGGGGAGGAATGACGGAGCGGGAGCGCCGCGCACTGCTGCGCAGGCGGCCCACTGTCACTTCATGGCGCCGGCTACTGGAGACCGCGCGTATCGAGTACGAACGAGGGGTCGGCATCATCCCCCTCGACGACGACGAGATCTACGAGAACTACGCGGCGGTGGGCTGACGCCGGTCCCGTAGGGGCCGATCGACCCCGGGCGATCCCCGGGGGTACCCGCCCGGGGAGTTGCGTCCCGGGGCGTGCGTCAGACCTTCGTCTCGGGCAGCTCCGGCCGACCGGCCGCGAGCCGGTTCCCGATGTCCCGCAGCCCCGCGAGGTCGTGTACGTCGCCGGGCAGCGCGGCCACTTCGGCGACGGCCACCTCCGGGTGGCGTGCGGTGAAGCGATCACGTGTGCGCTGCTCACGTGAGAGCAGCCGCATCCGCTCGGCATGCAACTTGAGCAGGCCTGCGGTGAGTTGGTCGACTGATCGCTCGTCGTCGGTCGGCTGATCGTCGGTGTCGTCCGTGGCGGCGGACCGCTCCTGGTCCGTGTCGGCGGGGGAGCCTTCGTCAGGAGCTGCGGCGCGAACTGCTGCCTCGGTGGCGGGCGATGAAGCGGGAGATTCTGAACTGCCGTACGTGTCGGGAGAGTTACGAAGTCCAGCTTTCCCGCCCACCTGATCGACAATGCGGGGCTCTTCAAGATTTTCCGCGGCGGCGAGTGCCCGCTCGGCCGACAGCCGGGCGGCTCCGCTGCCGTGGACCCGGTTGAGGACCAGACCGGCCAGCGGCATCTCCTCGGCCGCCAGCCGTTCCACGAAGTACGCCGCCTCGCGCAGCGCGTCCCGCTCCGGGGCCGCGACCACCAGAAACGCTGTCCCGGGCGCCTGGAGCAGCTTGTACGTCGCGTCCGCGCGCGTGCGGAAGCCACCGAAGGTGGTGTCCATCGCGGCGATGAACGTCTGGATGTCCTTGAGCAGTTGACCGCCGAGCAGCTTGCCGAGCGTGCCGGTCATCATCGACATGCCGACGTTGAGGAACTTCATCCCGGCCCGGCCGCCGAGCTTCGCCGGCGCGGTCAGCAGCCGGATCAACTTGCCGTCCAGGAACGAGCCGAGACGTTTCGGCGCGTCCAGGAAGTCGAGCGCCGAGCGGGACGGCGGGGTGTCCACCACGATCAGGTCCCAGTCGTGCTGGGCGCGCAACTGGCCCAGCTTCTCCATCGCCATGTACTCCTGCGTGCCCGCGAAGCCCGCCGAAAGCGACTGGTAGAAGGGGTTGTTCAGGATCGCGGCCGCCCGCTCGCGGTCCGCGTGCGCCTCGACGATCTCGTCGAAGGTGCGCTTCATGTCGAGCATCATGGCGTGCAGTTCGCCGTCCCCGTCGACACCCTTCACCCGCCTCGGGGTGTTGTTCAGCGAGTCGATCCCCATGGACTGGGCGAGCCTGCGGGCCGGGTCGATGGTCAGGACGACGACCCGCCGCCCCCGCTCGGCGGCCCGCAGCCCGAGCGCCGCCGCGGTGGTCGTCTTGCCGACCCCGCCCGAGCCGCAGCACACCACGATCCGGGTCTCCGGGTCGTCGAGCAGCGGGTCCACGTCGAGCACGCGCGCGTGGGAGATGTGGTGGGGGCGGGCGGGGTCCGGTGCGGAGG
>NZ_JBXVPZ010000196.1:0-17550 GCF_057961495.1 Streptomyces sp. P5F9
GGAGAAGGGGGTCGTCAAGGGGCGGGCGGCGTTCATGACCTGCCTGCACGGCGAACTGGCCCCCGACGAAGGGGTCGAGATCCTGATCTGTTTCAAGCCGTATCCGCCCTACGCCCACTTCAAGCGACCGGGGCACTGAGCCAGTCGTCGATGCCCGACAGCAGCTTGGTCTTCATGTCCTCCGGGGCCGCCGATCCGCGTACCGACTGCCGGGCCAGTTCGGCCAGTTCGCGGTCCGAGAAGGCGTGGTAGCGGCGGGCGATCTCGTACTGGGCGGCCAGCCGGGAGCCGAAGAGGAGGGGGTCGTCGGCGCCGAGTGCCAGCGGGACGCCCGCTTCGAAGAGGGTCCTCAGAGGCACGTCCTCGGGCTTCTCGTAGACACCCAGGGCCACGTTCGACGCCGGGCAGACCTCGCAGGTGATACCCCGGTCGGCGAGGCGCTTCAGCAGGCGCGGGTCCTCCGCCGCGCGCACCCCGTGGCCGATCCGGGTCGCGTGCAGGTCGTCCAGACAGTCCCGCACCGAGGCCGGGCCCGCCAGCTCGCCGCCGTGCGGCGCCGACAGCAGGCCGCCCTCCTGGGCGATCGCGAAGGCCCGGTCGAAGTCCCGTGCCATACCCCGGCGTTCGTCGTTCGAGAGGCCGAAACCCACCACTCCGTGGTCCGCGTACCGCACGGCCAGCCGGGCCAGCGTGCGCGCGTCCAAGGGGTGCTTCATCCGGTTCGCGGCCACCAGGACCCGCATCCCGAGCCCGGTCTCGCGGGAGGTCGTCTCCACCGCGTCCAGGATGACCTCCAGGGCCGGGATCAGCCCGCCCAGGCGCGGCGCGTACGACGTCGGGTCCACCTGGATCTCCAGCCAGCCCGAGCCGTCCCTGACGTCCTCCTCGGCGGCCTCGCGGACCAGCCGCTGGATGTCCTCGGGTTCCCGCAGGCACGACCGCGCCGCGTCGTACAGCCGCTGGAAACGGAACCAGCCCCGCTCGTCCGTCGCCCGCAGCCTCGGCGGCTCCCCGCTGGTCAGCGCCTCGGTCAGGGCGTCGGGCAGGCGTACGCCGTACTTGTCGGCGAGCTCCAGCACGGTGGTCGGCCGCATCGACCCGGTGAAGTGCAGGTGCAGATGGGCTTTCGGCAGTTCAGAGACATCACGTACACGCTCCATCTGGGAATCCTGCCGTACGTTTCCGCCGTCCCGGTACCACTTTCCCCGATCGTGGTCTTGCTCGCACAAAGCAGCGGGCCGCCTCCCCGGAGGGAAACGGCCCGCACACGCGCGTGGAGCACGAAAAACGTCAGTCCTTGGCCTCCGCCAGGAGCTTCTGGATACGGCTGACACCCTCGACGAGGTCCTCGTCACCCAGGGCGTACGACAGCCGCAGGTAACCGGGGGTCCCGAAGGCCTCGCCCGGGACGACCGCGACCTCGGCCTCCTCCAGGATCAGCGCGGCCAGCTCGACCGAGTCCTGCGGGCGCTTGCCGCGGATCTCCTTGCCGAGCAGCGCCTTGACCGACGGGTACGCGTAGAACGCGCCCTCGGGTTCCGGGCAGAGCACGCCGTCGATCTCGTTGAGCATCCGCACGATCGTCTTGCGGCGCCGGTCGAAGGCCTCGCGCATCTCCGCCACGGCCGTCAGATCCCCGGACACGGCGGCCAGCGCGGCGACCTGCGCCACGTTCGAGACGTTCGAGGTGGCGTGCGACTGGAGGTTGGTCGCGGCCTTGACGACGTCCTTCGGGCCGATGATCCAGCCCACCCGCCAGCCGGTCATGGCGTACGTCTTGGCGACACCGTTGACCACGATGCACTTGTCGCGCAGCTCCGGGAGGATCGCGGGCAGCGAGGTGAACTTGGCGTCGCCGTAGACCAGGTGCTCGTAGATCTCGTCCGTCATGACCCACAGGCCGTGCTCGACGGCCCAGCGGCCGATCGCCTCGGCCTCGGCCTCGCTGTAGACGGCGCCGGTCGGGTTGGACGGGGAGACGAAGAGGACGACCTTGGTGTTCTCGGTGCGGGCCGCCTCCAGCTGCTCGACCGTGACGCGGTAGCCGGTCGTCTCGTCGGCGACGACGTCCACCGGGACACCGCCCGCGAGACGGATCGACTCCGGGTACGTCGTCCAGTACGGCGCCGGGACGATGACCTCGTCGCCCGGGTCGAGGATCGCGGCGAAGGCCTCGTAGATGGCCTGCTTGCCGCCGTTGGTGACCAGGATCTGCGAGGCGTCCACCTCATAGCCCGAGTCGCGCAGCGTCTTCGCGGCGATCGCGGCCTTCAGCTCCGGCAGACCGCCGGCCGGGGTGTAGCGGTGGTACTTGGGGTTCGAGCAGGCCTCGATGGCGGCCTGGACGACGTAGTCCGGGGTCGGGAAGTCCGGTTCACCCGCGCCGAAGCCGATCACCGGACGTCCGGCGGCCTTGAGGGCCTTTGCCTTGGCGTCCACGGCGAGGGTGGCGGACTCGGAGATCGCGCCGACTCGGGCGGAGACCCGGCGCTCGGTGGGAGGGGTTGAGGCGCTCATGGGGCCCATCGTTTCAGACCGGAAACCCGCCCGGCACACCGGTTTCACAGACTGAACAGGATCGGGAAGGCATTGAACAACCGTCCGGATTCCCGCCCCGGCCTGGGCGATCTTTCTCCGGCAATCCCCGTACAGGCACTTTCTGTTCGACGACCGGCCCCGGAGCACGTACACTCCTAGCTCGTTGGCCTTCAACAGCCGCGCCCTACCAGGTGCACACCGAGCACCCGGGCGGATGCGGTACGTTGGGGACGTCACAAAGGGTCGTAGCTCAATTGGTAGAGCACCGGTCTCCAAAACCGGCGGTTGGGGGTTCAAGTCCCTCCGGCCCTGCTACACACACCTTCACCAGGATGTGTGCGCAGCGCATGTACGTACAGCAATGCACCGCCGTGCGGCTCAGACCGGGCGCGGCACGGCCACGACCCGGGAACAGGTGAGGATGAATGGCGGACGCCGTGGGCTCCATCGACATGCCTGATGCCCAGGACGAGGTGACGGAGTCCAAGAAGAAGGCCCGCAAGGGTGGCAAGCGCGCCAAGAAGGGCCCGCTGAAGCGCCTCGGCATCTTCTACCGCCAGATCGTCGCGGAGCTCCGCAAGGTCGTCTGGCCGACCCGTAACCAGCTGACGACGTACACGACGGTTGTCATCGTCTTCGTCGTCATCATGATCGGTCTCGTGACCGTGATTGACTATGGACTCAATCACGCCGCGAAGTACGTCTTCGGCTGAGGCCGGAAGCGAAGGGCGCCCTGACCGGCGCCCCTTTCGCGTGTTCCACCCCCATGTATCCAGGAAGAAGCAGCCACGTGTCTGACCCGAACCTGAACGAGGCCGTCGAGCCGGACGAGTCCGTGGAAGACGAACTCGACATCGTCGAGGGCGCGGACGAGGAGCTGGACGAGGTCGAGGCTGCGGACGCCGACGCGGGCGAGCCGGCCGAGGAAGTCGCCGTGCACGTCGAGGACGAGGACGCGGAAGCGACCGAGGACCTCGACGACGAGACCGCGGCCGAGGAAGAGGCCGAACCGGCCGAGCCCGTCGACCCCGTCGTCGCCCTGCGTGAGGAACTGCGTCTCCTGCCCGGCGAGTGGTACGTCATCCACACGTACGCCGGTTACGAGAACCGCGTGAAGACCAACCTGGAGCAGCGCGCCGTCTCGCTGAACGTCGAGGACTACATCTTCGCGGCCGAGGTGCCGCAAGAAGAGGTCGTCCAGATCAAGAACGGCGACCGCAAGACCATCAAGCAGAACAAGCTCCCGGGCTACGTCCTGGTCCGCATGGACCTGACGAACGAGTCCTGGGGCGTCGTCCGCAACACCCCCGGCGTCACTGGCTTCGTGGGCAACGCCTACGACCCGTACCCGCTGACCCTGGACGAGATCGTCAAGATGCTCGCCCCGGAGGCCGAGGAGAAGGCCGCGCGCGAGGCGGCCGAGGCCGAGGGCAAGCCGGTTCCGCAGCGCAAGGTCGAGGTCCAGGTGCTGGACTTCGAGGTCGGCGACTCGGTCACCGTCACCGACGGCCCGTTCGCGACGCTGCAGGCGACCATCAACGAGATCAACGCCGACTCGAAGAAGGTCAAGGGCCTCGTCGAGATCTTCGGCCGCGAGACGCCGGTGGAGCTCTCCTTCGACCAGATCCAGAAGAACTAGTTCTTCCTGGAGTTACGTCTTCCGCGCAGGTCAGACGGGCTGTCAAAAGCCTCTCTGACCTGCGCGGTTTTTAGCCGCGCATAGATACCCGTTATCGTTGTGCGGTATGCCTCCATCCGGATTAACCGGACAGAGGCCGAACACTCTCACTAGGACCCGGAGAGAGCAATGCCTCCCAAGAAGAAGAAGGTCACGGGGCTCATCAAGCTCCAGATCAACGCCGGTGCGGCGAACCCGGCCCCGCCGGTCGGCCCCGCGCTCGGTCAGCACGGCGTCAACATCATGGAGTTCTGCAAGGCCTACAACGCGGCGACCGAGTCGCAGCGTGGCTGGGTGATCCCGGTGGAGATCACGGTCTACGAAGACCGCTCCTTCACCTTCGTCACCAAGACTCCGCCGGCCGCGAAGATGATCCTCAAGGCCGCTGGTGTCGAGAAGGGCTCGGGCGAGCCGCACAAGACCAAGGTCGCCAAGATCACCCAGGCGCAGGTCCGTGAGATCGCCACGACCAAGCTTCCCGACCTGAACGCCAACGACCTGGACGCCGCGTCGAAGATCATCGCCGGCACCGCCCGTTCCATGGGCATCACGGTCGAGGGCTGACCTTCACCTCGTAGGAAAGACCGTGGCAGGGCCTGCTCGGCCCACACCACGACTCCTCAGAACACACACAGGAGCAGTAGTGAGCAAGCGCAGCAAGTCTCTCCGCGCTGCGGACGAGAAGATCGACCGGGACAAGCTCTACGCCCCGCTCGAAGCCGTCCGTCTCGCCAAGGAGACCTCCACCTCCAAGTTCGACGGCACCGTCGAGGTCGCCTTCCGTCTGGGTGTCGACCCGCGCAAGGCGGACCAGATGGTCCGTGGCACCGTGAACCTCCCGCACGGCACCGGTAAGACCGCCCGGGTCCTGGTCTTCGCGACCGGTGACCGTGCCGAGGCCGCGACCGCCGCAGGCGCCGACATCGTCGGCTCCGACGAACTCATCGACGAGGTGGCGAAGGGCCGGCTGGACTTCGACGCCGTCGTCGCCACCCCGGACCTCATGGGCAAGGTCGGCCGCCTCGGCCGCGTGCTCGGTCCCCGTGGTCTCATGCCGAACCCCAAGACCGGCACCGTGACGCCGGACGTGGCCAAGGCCGTCAACGAGATCAAGGGCGGAAAGATCGAGTTCCGCGTCGACAAGCACTCGAACCTGCACTTCATCATCGGCAAGTCGTCCTTCGACGACACCAAGCTGGTGGAGAACTACGGCGCGGCCCTGGACGAGATCCTCCGTCTGAAGCCGTCCGCCGCCAAGGGTCGCTACATCAAGAAGGCCGCGATCAGCACCACGATCGGCCCCGGCATTCCGGTCGACCCGAACCGCACCCGCAACCTCCTCGTCGAGGAGGACCCGGCCGCCGTCTGAGCCCCGCGCTCACCTCGGTAGCCGCGTCCGGCGCGCGTCAGCATTCGGGCGAGCCCCGCAACCTTCGGGTTGCGGGGCTCGTCCTCTTTTCGGACGGGGTGTCAGTGCGCTGCGTTAGCGTTTCTGGCAGGCACAGCAATCGCATAGGGGTGGGGACGGATGAAGAGCACGACCGTGCGCCGGGTGGGTCTCTCGATCGCGGTGGCGACCGTGCTGGCCTCGGTGGCCGCCTGCGGTTCCTCGGGGTCCTCCGGGAGCTCCGGCAAGGACGACAAGGCCGTGGGCAAGGGCTCGACCCGGGTGAGCCCCATAGCGGCCCTGCGCAGCGCCGAGCAGTCCACCGACAAGGCGGACTCCGCCAAGGTCGAGTCCTCCACCGTGATGGGCTCCCTGATGTCCATGGACGCCAAGGGCGACCTCGGCTGGGGCGACGGCATCACCGGCGTCCTCACGATGACGTACACCGGCGGCACGATGGCCCAGACGATGCGCGCGGCCGGCAGCACGTCGATGGAGGCCCGCTATCTGCCGGACGCCTACTACGCGAAGATGGGCGACAAGTTCGCCGAGCAGGCGGGCGGCAAGCACTGGCTCAAGTACGACTACGACGACCTGGCCAAGCTCGGCGGCAGCTCCGGCGCGTACCTCAAGGACCAGATGCAGAACTCCACGCCGAACCAGTCGGTGAAGCTCCTGCTCGCCTCCGGGGACGTCAAGAAGGTCGGTACGGAGTCGGTCCGCGGCCAGCAGGCCACGCACTACTCGGGCACGGTCAATGTCGCCGACCTCGCCGCCAAGAACTCCAACCTCACCGCGAGCCAGCTCGCCGGCCTGAGGAAGCAGCTCACCGCGGCCGGCGTCACCACGGAACAGGTCGACATCTGGGTCAACGCCCAGAACCTGCTGATCAAGAAGGTCGAGAAGGGCCAGATGTCCTCGGGTCAGTACAGCCAGACCGCCTACTACAGCGACTACGGCGTGAAGGTCGACCCGACCGTGCCCCCGGCGAGCGACACCGAGGACTTCACGGCACTGCTGAAGCAGCAGGGTGCGGGTTCGGGCAGCAGCGGCACGTCGACCGGGTCCGGCACGAGTTCCTGAGCGGATGACCACTCCGGCCGGGCGCAAGTCCGGCCGGGGCCAACTCCGGTCGGGGGCAAGGGACTTCGCGGGGGGCCACAGGAGCTCGCCGAGGCTCACGGGAATGCGCCGGGCTCGCCGCCCTGCTCGTCGCCGGGACCGTCGGCGGGGTTCGGACCACCCACTACGTCGACAAGGTCACCCTCGCCGACGTCAAGGCAGCCGCCGCCACGGGCGACAAGGGCCCGCTCGACATGACGATCACCTTCCGCGACCTGAACAAGCCGGTGACGGTCACCGCCCCGCCGGCGCAGGGCACCACCGACCTCGCCGGGCCGATGAAGGATGCCCAGGGCTGAGCCGTACGGGCGGATTTGCTTCAGTGCGTGGCGCTCGCGTACGGTGGTCCAGAAGCCAAAGACCGCTGGTCGTTGCCGTGCCTGTCAAAGGGTGTGGTGACCGAAGGATCCGCTGAACAGTGGACGACCCGCGCAGGTGAACTGGATGTGTTCCCGGGAATGTTGTTTCCGGTCGAGCTACGCCCCGTGCGCCTGCGCCGGGGCGTTTTTTCTGTCCCAGCCCCTTCTGAGCGGTCCTCATCACCCGGAAGGAGGCCGACGCTCTATGGCAAGGCCCGACAAGGCTGCCGCGGTAGCCGAGCTCGCGGACCAGTTCCGCGGCTCGAACGCCGCCGTGCTGACCGAGTACCGGGGTCTCACCGTGGCGCAGCTCAAGACGCTGCGTCGTTCGCTCGGTGAGAACGCCCAGTACGCCGTGGTGAAGAACACGCTGACCAAGATTGCGGCCAACGAGGCCGGGATCTCTACGCTCGACGACCTGTTCAACGGTCCGACGGCGGTCGCCTTCATCACCGGTGACCCGGTGGAGTCGGCGAAGGGTCTTCGTGACTTCGCCAAGGACAACCCGAACCTCGTCATCAAGGGCGGTGTCCTTGACGGCAAGGCGCTGTCCGCCGACGAGATCAAGAAGCTCGCGGACCTTGAGTCCCGCGAGGTTCTGCTCGCCAAGCTGGCGGGTGCCTTCAAGGGCAAGCAGACTCAGGCTGCGCAGCTCTTCCAGGCGCTTCCGTCGAAGCTCGTCCGCACGGTGGACGCCCTTCGCGCCAAGCAAGAAGAGCAGGGCGGTGCCGAGTAATTCGGCTCGCAGCATGACCGCCGCCTGAGGCTCCGCGCCCCACGGCAACGGTCGTAGCGGGCCGAACGTACGCCCGCCAGACATGTACACACCGGCACCAGCCGAAATTAGTGGAAGGAAGCCATCGTGGCTCTCACCCAGGACGAACTGCTCGCCGAGTTCGAGACCATGACCCTCATCCAGCTTTCCGAGTTCGTGAAGGCGTTCGAGGAGAAGTTCGACGTCACCGCCGCCGCCGCGGTCGCCGCTGCGCCGGCCGGCCCGGCCGCCGCCGCCGAGGTCGCTGAGGAGCAGGACGAGTTCGACGTCATCCTCACCGGCGCCGGCGAGAAGAAGATCCAGGTCATCAAGGTCGTGCGTGAGCTGACCTCGCTGGGTCTCAAGGAGGCCAAGGACCTCGTGGACGGCGCTCCGAAGCCGGTCCTTGAGAAGGTCGCCAAGGACGCCGCCGAGAAGGCCGCCGAGTCCCTCAAGGGCGCCGGCGCCTCGGTCGAGGTCAAGTAACACCGTCGAGGTCGTGGACGGGGTCCCAAGGACCTTGTAACGCCTCAGCACTGAAGAGCGATCATCCATCTGGGTGGTCGCTCTTCGGCGTTCCCGGGTCGGGTGAGCGGCAGCCTTGCGGTCAGGGGTTCGCGGAGTATGGTGATCTTCTTCGTGCCTCCGAGCATCCCTGGTGGTATGTGGTGTGGGCCATGGAGGCCTTGACGAACCGCACGCAGCGCGCAATTCTCAGGACGCGTCGTCACAACGATCCGAATCCGAGGCATGGATCGGCGGCGAAGAGGGCAGTATCAACGCGTTGAGGACGTGAGCTTGCCGAGGGTGTTGAGCACGACGAGGGTCTCAAAAAAGCGGGGCTGGACATCAGTGCGCCAAGTGGCTACACTGACCCTTTGCGCTGCCTGTTAGCTGCTCCCTGCCCGTCACCAGGGGCATGCCCTCACTTGAGCATCGATGACCGGACCAACTCTGACCTGGCCTTTCCGGGCCGTCTCAGGAAGTCCATGTCTCTTTGCCCCTGAGAGGGGCCGGTACGCGCGTAGTGAGTCCGAGCCCTCGGAAGGACCCCCTCTTGGCCGCCTCGCGCACTGCCTCGACCGCGAATACGAACAACGGCGCCAGCACCGCCCCGCTGCGCATCTCCTTTGCAAAGATCAAGGAGCCCCTTGAGGTTCCCAACCTGCTCGCGTTGCAGACCGAGAGCTTCGACTGGCTGCTCGGCAACTCCGCCTGGCAGAGTCGGGTCGAGGCGGCTCTGGAGTCGGGTCAGGACGTCCCCACGAAGTCCGGTCTGGAGGAGATCTTCGAGGAGATCTCTCCGATCGAGGACTTCTCCGGGTCGATGTCGCTGACCTTCCGCGACCACCGTTTCGAACCTCCCAAGAACAGCATCGACGAGTGCAAGGAGCGCGACTTCACGTACGCCGCCCCGCTCTTCGTAACCGCTGAGTTCACCAACAACGAGACCGGCGAGATCAAGTCCCAGACGGTCTTCATGGGCGACTTCCCGCTCATGACCAACAAGGGCACCTTCGTCATCAACGGCACCGAGCGTGTCGTCGTGTCGCAGCTGGTCCGTTCGCCGGGCGTCTACTTCGACTCCTCGATCGACAAGACGTCCGACAAGGACATCTTCTCCGCCAAGGTGATCCCGTCCCGGGGCGCCTGGCTGGAGATGGAGATCGACAAGCGCGACATGGTCGGTGTCCGCATCGACCGCAAGCGCAAGCAGTCCGTCACCGTCCTGCTCAAGGCTCTCGGTTGGACGACCGAGCAGATCCTGGAGGAGTTCGGCGAGTACGAGTCCATGCGCGCCACCCTGGAGAAGGACCACACCCAGGGCCAGGACGACGCGCTTCTCGACATCTACCGCAAGCTGCGTCCGGGCGAGCCCCCGACCCGCGAGGCCGCGCAGACGCTTCTTGAGAACCTCTACTTCAACCCGAAGCGCTACGACCTCGCCAAGGTCGGCCGCTACAAGGTCAACAAGAAGCTGGGCGGCGAAGCCCCGCTGGACGCCGGCGTCCTGACCGTCGAGGACATCATCTCGTCGATCAAGTACCTGGTGAAGCTGCACGCCGGCGAGACCGAGACGGTCGGTGACAACGGCACGACGATCGTCGTCGAGACCGACGACATCGACCACTTCGGCAACCGCCGTCTGCGCAACGTCGGCGAGCTCATCCAGAACCAGGTCCGTACGGGCCTGGCGCGTATGGAGCGAGTCGTCCGCGAGCGGATGACGACCCAGGACGTCGAGGCGATCACGCCGCAGACCCTGATCAACATCCGGCCGGTCGTCGCCTCCATCAAGGAGTTCTTCGGCACCAGCCAGCTGTCGCAGTTCATGGACCAGAACAACCCGCTGTCGGGTCTCACCCACAAGCGCCGTCTGTCGGCGCTCGGCCCGGGTGGTCTCTCCCGTGAGCGGGCCGGCTTCGAGGTCCGTGACGTGCACCCCTCGCACTACGGCCGCATGTGCCCGATCGAGACCCCCGAAGGCCCGAACATCGGCCTGATCGGCTCGCTCGCCTCCTACGGCCGGGTCAACGCGTTCGGTTTCGTCGAGACGCCGTACCGCCGGGTCACCGACGGTGTCGTCACCGACGAGGTCGACTACCTGACCGCCGACGAAGAGGACCGATTCGTCATCGCGCAGGCCAACGCGCCGCTCGGGGACGACTTCCGGTTCGAGGAGACCCGCGTCCTGGTCCGCCGTCGTGGCGGAGAGGTCGACTACGTCCCCGGTGACGACGTCGACTACATGGACGTCTCCCCGCGCCAGATGGTGTCCGTCGCGACCGCGATGATCCCCTTCCTGGAGCACGACGACGCCAACCGTGCCCTCATGGGCGCGAACATGATGCGTCAGGCCGTGCCGCTGATTAAGTCCGAGGCGCCGCTGGTCGGCACCGGCATGGAGTACCGCTGTGCGGTCGACGCCGGTGACGTCCTGAAGTCGGAGAAGGACGGTGTGGTCCAGGAGGTCTCCGCGGACTACATCACCACCGCCAACGACGACGGCACGTACACCACGTACCGCCTCGCGAAGTTCTCCCGCTCCAACCAGGGCACCTCCGTCAACCAGAAGGTTGTCGTGGACGAGGGCGCCCGGGTCGTCGCCGGCCAGGTGCTGGCCGACGGTCCGGCGACCGAGTTCGGCGAGATGGCGCTCGGCAAGAACCTGCTCGTGGCGTTCATGCCCTGGGAGGGTCACAACTACGAGGACGCGATCATCCTGTCGCAGCGCCTCGTACAGGACGACGTCCTCTCCTCGATCCACATCGAGGAGCACGAGGTCGACGCCCGTGACACCAAGCTCGGCCCCGAGGAGATCACCCGGGACATCCCGAACGTCTCCGAGGAGGTCCTCGCCGACCTCGACGAGCGCGGCATCATCCGTATCGGTGCCGAGGTCGTCGCCGGTGACATCCTCGTCGGCAAGGTCACGCCCAAGGGTGAGACCGAGCTGACCCCCGAGGAGCGCCTGCTCCGCGCGATCTTCGGTGAGAAGGCGCGCGAGGTGCGCGACACCTCGCTGAAGGTGCCGCACGGCGAGATCGGCAAGGTCATCGGCGTCCGCGTCTTCGACCGCGAGGAGGGCGACGAACTGCCGCCCGGCGTCAACCAGTTGGTCCGTGTGTATGTTGCGCAGAAGCGCAAGATCACCGACGGTGACAAGCTGGCCGGCCGCCACGGCAACAAGGGTGTCATCTCCAAGATCCTGCCGATCGAGGACATGCCGTTCCTTGAGGACGGCACCCCGGTCGACATCATCCTGAACCCGCTGGGTGTCCCGTCCCGAATGAACCCGGGACAGGTCCTGGAGATCCACCTCGGCTGGCTCGCCAGCCGCGGCTGGGACGTCTCCGGCTTCAGCGAGGACTGGGCGCGCCGCCTGCAGGTCATCGGCGCCGACCAGGTCGCGCCGGGTACCAACGTCGCGACCCCGGTCTTCGACGGTGCCCGCGAGGACGAGATCTCCGGTCTCTTCGAGGCCACGATCCCGAACCGCGACGGCGACCGCCTGGTCCAGGCCTCCGGAAAGGCCAACCTGTTCGACGGCCGCTCCGGCGAGCCGTTCCCGGAGCCGATCTCGATCGGCTACATGTACATCCTGAAGCTGCACCACCTGGTCGACGACAAGCTGCACGCCCGTTCGACCGGTCCGTACTCGATGATCACCCAGCAGCCGCTGGGTGGTAAGGCGCAGTTCGGTGGTCAGCGCTTCGGCGAGATGGAGGTGTGGGCGCTTGAGGCTTATGGCGCCGCTTACGCCCTCCAGGAGCTGCTGACGATCAAGTCCGACGACGTCACCGGCCGCGTGAAGGTCTACGAGGCCATCGTCAAGGGCGAGAACATCCCCGAGCCCGGCATCCCCGAGTCCTTCAAGGTGCTCATCAAGGAGATGCAGTCGCTCTGCCTGAACGTGGAGGTGCTGTCCAGTGACGGTATGTCCATCGAGATGCGTGACACCGACGAGGATGTCTTCCGCGCAGCGGAGGAGCTCGGCATCGACCTGTCCCGGCGCGAGCCGAGCAGCGTCGAAGAGGTCTGACGGGAGTCCGGAGACCTGCGCCACGCAGGTCTCCGGCCCCAGGACCCCCGTATCAGACCCCAAGACTTACAACCCTGAGAGGGATTGACGCATAGTGCTCGACGTCAACTTCTTCGATGAGCTCCGGATCGGTCTGGCCACCGCTGACGACATCCGTCAGTGGAGCCACGGCGAGGTCAAGAAGCCTGAGACCATCAACTACCGCACGCTCAAGCCCGAAAAGGACGGACTCTTCTGCGAGAAGATCTTCGGTCCGACCCGGGACTGGGAGTGCTACTGCGGCAAGTACAAGCGCGTTCGCTTCAAGGGCATCATCTGTGAGCGCTGCGGCGTCGAGGTGACCCGCGCCAAGGTGCGCCGTGAGCGGATGGGCCACATCGAACTGGCCGCGCCCGTCACACACATCTGGTACTTCAAGGGTGTCCCGTCACGACTGGGATACCTGCTCGACCTCGCCCCGAAGGACCTCGAAAAGGTCATCTACTTCGCGGCGTACATGATCACGTTCGTCGACGAAGAGCGCCGTACGCGTGACCTGCCCTCGCTGGAGGCGCACGTCTCCGTGGAGCGTCAGCAGGTCGAGAACCGGCGTGACTCCGACCTCGAAGCCCGCGCCAAGAAGCTTGAGACCGACCTGGCCGAGCTTGAGGCCGAGGGCGCCAAGGCCGACGTGCGCCGCAAGGTGCGCGAAGGTGCCGAGCGGGAGATGAAGCAGCTGCGCGACCGTGCGCAGCGCGAGATCGACCGCCTGGACGAGGTGTGGACCCGGTTCAAGAACCTCAAGGTCCAGGACCTGGAGGGCGACGAGCTCCTCTACCGCGAGCTGCGTGACCGCTTCGGCACGTACTTCGACGGTTCGATGGGTGCCGCGGCGCTGCAGAAGCGCCTGGAGTCCTTCGACCTGGATGAAGAGGCCGAGCGGCTTCGCGAGATCATCCGCACCGGCAAGGGCCAGAAGAAGACCCGTGCGCTGAAGCGGCTGAAGGTCGTGTCTGCCTTCCTGCAGACCTCCAACAGCCCCAAGGGCATGGTCCTCGACTGCGTCCCGGTCATTCCGCCGGACCTTCGCCCGATGGTGCAGCTGGACGGTGGCCGCTTCGCGACCTCCGACCTGAACGACCTGTACCGCCGTGTGATCAACCGCAACAACCGCCTGAAGCGACTCCTCGACCTCGGTGCCCCCGAGATCATCGTGAACAACGAGAAGCGCATGCTTCAGGAGGCCGTCGACGCGCTCTTCGACAACGGCCGTCGTGGCCGCCCGGTGACGGGCCCCGGCAACCGTCCGCTGAAGTCGCTGTCCGACATGCTCAAGGGCAAGCAGGGTCGCTTCCGTCAGAACCTGCTCGGCAAGCGCGTGGACTACTCCGCGCGTTCCGTGATCGTTGTCGGCCCGCAGCTGAAGCTGCACCAGTGCGGTCTGCCGAAGGCCATGGCGCTGGAGCTCTTCAAGCCGTTCGTGATGAAGCGCCTGGTCGACCTGAACCACGCGCAGAACATCAAGAGCGCCAAGCGGATGGTCGAGCGCGGCCGCACGGTCGTCTACGACGTCCTCGAAGAGGTCATCGCCGAGCACCCGGTTCTGCTGAACCGTGCGCCCACGCTGCACCGCCTCGGCATCCAGGCCTTCGAGCCGCAGCTGGTCGAGGGCAAGGCCATCCAGATCCACCCGCTCGTCTGCACCGCGTTCAACGCGGACTTCGACGGTGACCAGATGGCCGTACACCTGCCGCTCTCCGCGGAGGCGCAGGCCGAGGCCCGCATCCTGATGCTGTCCTCGAACAACATCCTGAAGCCGGCCGACGGTCGTCCCGTCACCATGCCGACCCAGGACATGGTGCTGGGTCTGTTCTTCCTCACCACCGACGGTGAACTCCGTGACGTCAAGGGCGAGGGCCGCGCGTTCGGCTCCACGGCCGAGGCGACGATGGCGTTCGACGGCGGCGAGCTGGCGCTCCAGTCGGCCGTGGACATCCGCTTCCCGGTGGGCACCATCCCGCCGCGTGGCTGGGTGCCGCCGGTCCGCGAGGAGGGCGAGCCCGAGTGGCAGCAGGGTGACACCTTCCGCCTCCGTACGACCCTGGGCCGCGCGCTCTTCAACGAGCTGCTGCCCGAGGACTACCCGTTCGTCGACTACTCGGTGGGCAAGAAGCAGCTCTCCGAGATCGTCAACGACCTGGCCGAGCGCTACCCCAAGGTCATCGTGGCGGCGACGCTCGACAACCTGAAGGCGGCCGGCTTCTTCTGGGCGACCCGTTCCGGTGTCACCGTGGCCATCTCCGACGTCGTCGTTCCCGAGGCGAAGAAGGAGATCGTCAAGGGTTACGAGGCGCAGGACGAGAAGGTCCAGAAGCAGTACGAGCGCGGTCTGATCACCAAGGAAGAGCGCACGCAGGAGCTCATCGCGATCTGGACCAAGGCGACCAACGAGGTCGCCGAGGCGATGAACGCGAACTTCCCGAAGACCAACCCCATCTTCATGATGGTCGACTCGGGTGCCCGAGGAAACATGATGCAGATGCGTCAGATCGCCGGTATGCGCGGTCTGGTGTCGAACGCCAAGAACGAGACGATCCCGCGTCCGATCAAGGCCTCCTTCCGTGAGGGCCTGTCGGTGCTGGAGTACTTCATCTCGACTCACGGTGCTCGTAAGGGTCTGGCCGACACCGCCCTCCGTACCGCCGACTCGGGTTACCTCACCCGTCGTCTGGTCGACGTCTCCCAGGACGTCATCATCCGCGAGGAGGACTGCGGCACCGACCGCGGCCTCAAGCTGCACATCGCGGAGCGCGGCGCGGACGGTGTCCTGCGCAAGGCCGACAACGTCGAGACCAGTGTGTACGCCCGTGCGCTGGCCGAGGACATCACCGTCGACGGCAAGGTGCTGGCCCCGGCCAACACCGACCTCGGCGACGTCCTCATCGACGAGCTGGTCAAGCACGGCATCGAGACGGTCAAGACCCGCTCGGTCCTGACCTGCGAGTCCGCCGTCGGCACCTGCGCCATGTGCTACGGCCGCTCGCTGGCCACCGGCAAGCTGGTCGACATCGGTGAGGCGGTCGGCATCATCGCCGCCCAGTCCATCGGTGAGCCCGGTACCCAGCTGACGATGCGTACCTTCCACACCGGTGGTGTGGCCGGTGACGACATCACCCAGGGTCTGCCCCGTGTCGTCGAGCTCTTCGAGGCTCGCACGCCCAAGGGTGTCGCCCCGATCTCCGAGGCCCAGGGCCGCGTGCGGATCGAGGAGACCGAGAAGACCAAGAAGCTCGTCGTCACCCCGGACGACGGCAGCGACGAGACGGCGTTCCCGATCTCGAAGCGTGCCCGTCTCCTGGTCAGCGAGGGCGAGCACGTCGAGGTGGGCCAGAAGCTCACCGTGGGTGCCACCAACCCGCACGACGTGCTGCGCATCCTGGGTCAGCGTGCCGTCCAGGTCCACCTGGTCGGCGAGGTCCAGAAGGTCTACAACTCGCAGGGTGTGTCGATCCACGACAAGCACATCGAGATCATCATCCGGCAGATGCTCCGCCGTGTGACGATCATCGAGTCCGGCGACGCCGAGCTGCTGCCCGGCGAGCTGGTCGAGCGTTCGCGCTTCGAGCAGGAGAACCGTCGTGTGGTGCAGGAGGGCGGTCACCCGGCCTCCGGTCGTCCGCAGCTCATGGGTATCACCAAGGCCTCGCTGGCCACGGAGTCCTGGCTGTCGGCGGCGTCCTTCCAGGAGACGACCAGGGTTCTGACGGACGCGGCGATCAACGCCAAGTCCGACTCCCTGATCGGCCTCAAGGAGAACGTCATCATCGGTAAGCTCATCCCGGCCGGTACGGGCCTGTCCCGCTACCGCAACATCCGGGTCGAGCCGACCGAGGAAGCCAAGGCCGCGATGTACTCGGCCGTCGGCTACGACGACATCGACTACTCGCCGTTCGGCACGGGCTCCGGCCAGGCCGTTCCGCTGGAGGACTACGACTACGGTCCGTACAACCAGTGAGTAGCTGAAACGCGTTGAAGGGCGGCACCCCGCACGGGGTGCCGCCCTTCGGCGTTTCCCAATACTGCTCAGTGCGGTGTCAGTTCCCAGGCCGTGACGACAACGGTCGCTATGGCGGCCAGGGCGCCGATGCTGGCGAGTGGCCAGCGGGAGCGTTCCAGGGCGTCCAACCGCTGTTCGTGGTCGGCGAGTTGGCGGTCGGTCTGGTCGCTGCGCTGGACCAGCAGCGCGAGGGAGCCGTCGACCCGGGCGAAGCCGGCCTCTACGGTCCCGCGCAGCCGTTCCAGTTCCACGGCGACGGCGATCGGGTCGGACAGGGACGTGGGTTCGTTCACGTGTCCTCCCGTTCCGGATCGGCCTTGACCAGCTTCAGCAGCGCGCCGTCGTCGGCCGACGGCACATCGGTGCGCAGCCAGGTGGGCAACAGTGCCTGTACGGCGGGCAGGGCCATGATCCTTGTGACTCCGGCGGCTGCGGCCAGCGCCGCGGCCACCCAGGGCAGGGTGTCCGGGACACCGGCGGCGTCGACGACCGTCGGCAGCAGGACACACAGGCCGACAGCGGTCTGGAGAACGGTACGGAGGGTGCGCTTGGCGGCCTCTGACATGGGTGGACCTTGCCTTTCCGAGGGGTTCAGGAGCTGTACGGGACCTTCAGCGCGATCCAGGAGGTGGCGCCGGGCCAGCCGTCCGCCGCGGTGCCGGTGTAGCCGAGCTTGCGTTGCCACTTGGCGTAGGAGGTCTTGTCGGCGGTGGTCCACTGGGGGCCGGGGCCGGAGGTGTACGCCGAGCAGCCGACGGCGACCAGTCGCTTGCCCATCGCCGTGACGATCGCGGACTTGGGGTTCTTCTTGAACCAGTCGGCGCCGGGGAAGGGCTGGTAGGTGGGGTTGGCCGGCTTGGTGGGCGTCGTGACCTTTGTGCCGAGGCGGGTGGCCACCCGGGTGCGGAAGCCGGCCATCGTGAAACCCCGCGGGTCGATCTTGGTGTTCGTCCACTCTTTGTGGCCGATGACCGAGTGGGCGTTCCAGCCGTGCGCTCGGCAGAGGGCGGCTGAGGCCCGGACCATCGCCTCCAGCTGGACTGCGGGCCAGGGGTCCTTGCCGTCGCCGAGGTTCACGCACTCGAAGCCGTAGAAGTGGACGTTGCCGTCCGTGTTGTTCTGGTTCGGGGCGG